>NZ_CEXQBZ010000112.1:0-75650 GCF_982712965.1 Neisseria flava
TCCAGCTGGGCTTCGGTCGCGGCTTTGTTCGATCCTGCCAATGGGGCGGTGCCCAATGTGGTGTTGGTCAGTCCGCTGACAATACCTTCTTTACCGTCGATCACTACCGGTTTGCCGCCGTTCGCTACGTCTTTACCGATGGTCACTTTCTCGGCCAGGCTGAAGTCGATTTCTTTGCCTGTACCGCTTGTGGTAACGATGTTCTTGTCTTTGCTTGTGTACTTGACCGTATCGCCCAAGTTCACTTTTTCAGACGACCCGTTGTCCGCAACGATGTTCAGACCTTTGGTCACTTCTTCGCCTACTTTGTCCAATGCGTCTTGAACGGTGCCTACGGCAGGATGTTTCGTGCCGTCCGCTTTGGTAACGGTAAAGCTAGGCGCTGCAACCTCTCCGGTTGTCGGATCAATGTTGGTGTTCAACGCTTTGGCTACTGGGTTCAGCTGGCTGACGTTCACTGCGTCGGTATCCGCCGTACCTTTGGCTACGTTGGTAACTTTGTTGCCGCCGTTGTTCAAACCGTCTTTGGTCAGCGATACCGGAGCATTTGCCGTACCGTTGGCAATATTCAGACCGTCTGTCGTCAGTACGCTGTCGCCCGCGGTCACTTTAGGCGTAGTCAGTCCGGTAGTGGTCAGTACGCTGTCGCCGACTGTCACTTTGTTGAACGCTACGTCGTCCGCAGTTTCAATCGTCAGCTCTTTGCCGCTGCGTTTCACTAGGATGTTCTTACCTTGTTTCACGGTCACGGTGTCGCCCGCAGCGATTTTTTCGCTTTCGCTGTCGGCTTCTTCGTTCGCTTTCAGCTTCCAACCTTTGTCGGCTGTCGCTTTCACTGACTTGATCGCGTCGTGGATGGTGTTTTCACCTGTTCCGCCGATATCTTCTGTGGATACATTGCCGTTCTCGTTCTTGGCTTCTCCACCCAAGATGTTTTTCAGGTTCACTTGGGTAGCGTCCAGCTGGGCTTCGGTCGCGGCTTTGTTCGATCCTGCCAATGGGGCGGTGCCCAATGTGGTGTTGGTCAGTCCGCTCACTGTGCCGGTCGTACCGTCAATGCTGACAGGTTTGCCACTGTCTTGTCCGATTTTAACGGTGTCGGCAAGTTTCAGTTGTACGCCGCCTTTGGCGGTTTCGCTGACAATGTTGCTGTCGCCTT
Source organism: Neisseria flava (assembly GCF_982712965.1). Lineage (NCBI taxonomy): Bacteria > Pseudomonadati > Pseudomonadota > Betaproteobacteria > Neisseriales > Neisseriaceae > Neisseria > Neisseria flava. The sequence continues at coordinate 1,160 of NZ_CEXQBZ010000112.1, forward strand.
TGATGTTGACTGTGTCGCCCAATGCGTATTTGTTGCTGCCTTCTGTGCCGCCGACGTTGATGCCTTTGGTCACTTCTTCGCCTACTTTGTCCAATGCTTCTTGAACGGTGCCTACGGCAGGATGTTTCGTGCCGTCCGCTTTGGTGACGGTAAAGCTAGGCGCTGCAACCTCTCCGGTTGTCGGATCAATGTTGGTGTTCAACGCTTTGGCAATCGGGTTCAGCTGGCTGACGTTCACTGCGTCGGTATCCGCCGTACCTTTGGCTACGTCGGTAACTTTGTTGCCGCCGTTGTTCAAACCGTCTTTGGTCAGCGATACCGGAGCATTTGCCGCACCGTTGGCAATCGTCAGACCGTTGTTGCCCAATACGCTGTCGCCCGCAGTGACTTTAGGCGTAACCAATCCTGCATTCGTCAGCGTGCTGTCGCCTGCTTTCAAGGTAGTCGCAGTTACACTATTCAACGTAATATCGTCATTCAGCTTGACGGTAACATTGTCGTTGTCTGCAGAAGTGGTAATGTTGTTGCCGCCTTTAATGCCGACTCGCTCACCCAGTTTTTTGCTTGAAGTTGAAGTGTTGCCGTCTGCATCAAAGGTTAGACCTTTTTCCGCCAGCTCTTTAAGCTGTGCATAATTCACAGCATCATCTTCATTTTCACCTTTGGCAACTTTGGTGATCTTGTTGCCGCCATTGCTCAAACCGGACTTGGTCAGGGATACTGGATTGTTACCGTTGGCAATGTTCAAACCATCATTGGTCAGAACACTATCACCCGCTTTGAGTTTATCTGCATTGACAGTTTGAACGGTGATTTCGTCTTTCAGTTTGACTGTAATGCCGTCTGTACCTGATTCGGTAACCACATTTGTATCGTCGCCTTTAATTGCCAGCGTTTCGTCCAGTTTTTTGGTTACAGGAGAGCCGCTGTTGCCACTGAAGGTAATACCTTTGGTATCGACGATATTTTTCGCATCCACGCCTTTTTGAATCTCAGCTTTGGTGTCGTCTGAAAGGTCGAGTTCGTAGTTGGTGGTTTTGGTGTGGTTACTGTTTGTCGCTTCAGACGACTTCAGCGCCAATTTACCGCCATCTTTCACGCTGACGGTGGTATTGTCAGCATGAACAGTGTAAGTCGTTTGATTACCTGCTTCCACAGCAGCTACATGAGTATTGTCGCCTGCTGCTACAACGCTGGTTTTTTCACTGTCAACAACGGCTTTATTGATGGCTTTAGCAACGTCAGCTGCAGTAGCAAATACATCGCCTGCCGTATCCGCGCTGACTACGCCACCAGCACCCGTGGTCAGCGTAGATTTGTTTACGTTGAACGTAACAGTGCCCCCTTTGTTTTCGGCAGTCGTACCTGTGCCGTTAACAAATTTCAGCGTGGAATCATCTTTAGTCAACGTTTTGACATTTTCATCATTGACTTTTACATCAATGCCTTGTAATGCACTGTCGGCTTTTTTCAAGGAGTCTTTGGTTTTGTCAGACAAATCCAGATTGTAAGTAGTTACGTTGGTAGTTGAATCTTCAGACGACGTCAGTTTCAGACCGTTTTCTGTACCTTCTGCAGAGACAGCCGTACCTTTGGCATTGACGGTGTAAATGGCATGACCATCCGTGCCTTCAGTTTTGTCGACACTGACGACGTTTGTACCTTTTTGAACCTCGGTTTTCGCAGCTTTAACTTGTTTGTAGCTCGCTGCGTCAGTATCAGCCACACCGTCGGCAATGTTGGTAACTTTGTTGCCGCCGTTGTTCAAACCGTCTTTGGTCAGAGATACGGGATTGGCACCGTTGGCAATCGTCAGTCCATTGTTGCCCAATACGCTGTCACCCGCAGTAACTTGCGGTGTGGTCAGTCCGGTAGTGGTCAGTTCGCTGGCGCCGACTGTCACTTTGTTGAACGCCACATCGTCCGCAGTCTCAATAGTCAGCTCTTTGCTGCTGCGTTTCACTCGGATGTTCTTACCTTGTTTCACGGTCACGGTGTCGCCAGCTGCGATTTTTTCGCTTTCGCTGTCGGCTTCGTCGTTCGCTTTCAGCTTCCAACCTTTTTCGGCAGTCTCTTTCACTGAATTGATCGCGTCGTGAATGTTGCCTGCACCGGTATTACCAATGTTGCTCATGGTAATACTGCCGTCTTCAGCCAACTTTGCATTACCACCCAATACGTCTTTAACGGTTTGGGCAGTATTACCCAAAACGTTTTGTACCGCGTACAGCTGGCTGCCGTTGATGGCATCAGTAGAAGTGTTAGAGATTTCGCCCGGAGCAACGTTTTTCAATTGACGTTCGTAGCCTGACGAACCGAAAGACACTTGGTCGCCAGAGGTAATACGGTTGCCGCCTGCAAAGCCTGAGTATTTCAGATTGTTGACAGTAGCTTCGTTGACTTCGATTGCATCGGTTGTAGTCGTACTGCCCGCACCGATTGCGACAGAGTTGCCTTTGGTGGCTTTCGCACCCATACCGAATGCGGCAGAGGCGACGCCTTCAGCAATCGTACCCGTACCAAAGGCTGTGGATAATTGACCTATTGCCTGTGATTTAGTACCAATGGCTACTGCAGCTTCGCTTGAAGTCGTATGAGTATAACTGCCGGTTTCCATCACATCGCCGGTATAGTCTTGATAAACCTCTTTAACCGTTTTACCCGTACCTTCTACAGTTTTCACTGCAACGGTATCCCAGTCGTCCGCACCGATGGCGATAGAAGAATTGCCTTTTGCGTCTACATTGTTACCGATGGCAGTAGATTGATCGCCCCATGCATTGGCGTATGCACCGATAGCAACGGTTTGATTGTAATCCTCTTCAGCCGAAGCTGGTTTTGCAGGATTGGTTGCAGAAGCGTGATAGCCGATGACGACAGAGCGCGAGTTATTGGATTGAGCCTGATCACCGATAACAACGGAGCTAAATTTCAAAGCCCGTGCGTCATTACCGATAGCAACTCCCGCGGATTCAGCTGCATGACTGGATTTGCCGATGGCGATGCTATTACTATGATCGGCATTTGCACCATTACCTAAAGCAATAGCGTTGTCCAAACGTGTATGGCTGTTCAAACCAAGCGCCAAAGAAGCCGCACCGTCTGCATTGGCAGCACGTCCTAACGCAATAGAATCTTCTTTCCAAGCATTGTTGGTTGAACCAATAGCGATAGCATTCACTTCGGCAGCCTTCGCGCCATCACCCAACGCAATGCCACTATCCTTGGCAGCATGGCTAGACTTACCAATGGCGACTGCCTTGCCGCCTACTGCCTGCGCCTCATGACCGAGAGCAACCGCGCTACTTGCTTCGGCTTTAGCGGAATGACCACCTGCAAATGATGCCCAGCCCAAAGCATTAGAGTTGAAACCGACAGCGGTTGCACCTGCATTATTCGCAGTGGTATAAGCACCCAAAGCCACAGCAGAGTCATGAAGTGCATTTGCACCATCACCTACCGCCACGCTGGATTTACCTTTTGCATTAGAAACCTGACCACCTGCAAACGAGTTTTGACCGTAAGCATTTGATCGCTGGCCGATGGCAACTGCATTCTCACCATTGGCTTTACTTAACGAACCAACAGCAACCGAACCTGAACCCGTCGTATTACCGTGAATAGAGGGGGTAGAGCCTGCTGCCGCCTCAACGGTAGCCTTGCTACCAATTACAACCGCATTACTTGCAGCCGCTTTGGCTTCAGGGCCAGCGGCAATCGCGTTTTCACCTGTTGCGCCTTCGTTGTTGTAGTTGGCTTTTGTTTTATCTGCGCTATTTACACTATAAAAATGGGTTTGCGACGCACCGGTCAGCTTACCGTTAACAACCTTGATGGTGCTGTCATCCACCTTAACGTCGTATTTGATTTTAGTATTGCCGTTTGCTTCGGTATCAACGGTAACGGTAGTTGCATTGCCGTCGGCAAATTGCACGCTTTCTCCGGGCGTAACAATGCCCTTCGCATCGCCCGCATTATCTTTGACGGCAAAGCCTTGGTTGACGTAGGTATTGAGATTAGTCATCGCAGCAGCGACGTTCTTAGCAGGAGTTGTATTGAATTTGGTTGTGCCATTACCTGCCGTATTCGGTGTGTCGCTACCTTTGAGCACGTCATAAGACGGTAAGGTTACGAAAGAACCCTGATTATTTGTCGGATCATTGCCGACAGTCGCACCACCGCCCAATGCATCGGCGACCGATTTGGCAATATTACCCGCCCCTACATGAAGCGCGTAAAGCTGGCTGCCGTTTATCGCATCGGTGGAAGTTGGGGTAATCGCGCCAGGCGCAACGTGCTTGAGCTGACGCTCATAACCTGCCGAACCGAAAGAAACCTGCGAGCCGGTAGTGATATGTTCTGTTCCCGCAAAACCTCTGTAAGTGACACCATTAACTGTTGCTTCAGTCACAGCCGTTGCATCGGTACGCGTATGCGAACCTGCACCGATTGCGACGGATTTATTCTGACTGGCGGTTGCGCCTACACCAAATGCAGCAGCCCCCACACCTGATGCAGATGTCCCCGAACCAAAAGCAGTTGATAACGCACCTTCAGCGAGTGCGGCTACACCAATAGCGACGGAGGCATCGCCGGCAGTCGTACCTTTAAATGGATTGCCATAAGCCTCACCTTGTTGCTTCATTGGCATACCGGTCAAGTCTTGGAATACCTGATGGACCAGTTTATTTCCTGCTGCTGCAACTTGTTTGGTCCGTACGATATTCCAATCGTCGCCACCGATGGCAATGGATGAATCCCCTGTTGCGCGGGTATTATTACCGATAGAAGTGGATTGCGTACCCGAGGAAATAGCATCCGGGCCAATGGCAATTGATTGTGTTTCACCTGTCGCCTTTGCTCCCGTACCGATGGCAATACCTTGCCTGGAGCTTGCCGTAAGTGCGCCATAAGCAGAATCATCAGCACCAATGGCAATAGAAGACTCTCCCAGCGCATTTGTATTATAACCAATGGCAATCGCCTTTCCTTTTCTGGACGTGTCTTTATATACACCCGTTGCAATAGTATTTGTACCAATAGCAATCGAACCATCTTGTGTTGCTTGCGCCCCCGTACCAAAAGCAACCGTATTACCTGCCTGCGCTCGCGCACCCTGACCCAATGCCAAGGCCTTTGCAGCTGTCGAAGCAGCACCTTTGCCGATGGCAACAGCTTCTACGCCTGTGGCTTCCGCATTTGTACCGAAAGCAAGCGTATCATTACCAGATGCCTTCGCGCGTCGACCAATGGCGGTACTGCGAGCCCCTGAGGCCAAAGTCGCGCCACTACCGTCATTCAACTCCGTATTGGTATCTCGCCCAAAGCGGTCACTACCGCCGATAGCAACAGCAAACTGACCTGTAGCCTGTGACCAGCCGCCAATGGCTGTCGCACCGCGCTCCGTCGCCTCGGCGCGACCACCCAAAGCAGTAGCAAATTGATTCGAGGCAATCGTATCCGAACCGATAGAAGTTGCCTTCGCTGCATTTGCATTACTTGCCTGACCGATGGCAATCGCATTGTTACCGTCAGCATAAGCACCTGTACTTGCCTGGCTACCGCCAATAGCAATAGCACCGTCAGCCTCAATCCTTGTACCCGCTTTTGCAAAGGCACCAACTGCAACCGATCCCACACCTCTTGCGGAGCCGCCACCAATTGCCGTCTCACTCGCACTCCCGGTTGCAACCTTGCCTCCCTCTGAATTTATTATAGGATGCGCCCAAGCACTCTCAGACAAGCCGAATAATGCCGCGCTCAACGCCGTCAGCCTGAACAAGGTTTTCAGACGACCTTCCTCTGGGGCGCACACATCCCCTTCAGCACCTTCGCTGCTTGATTTGACACGTCCTTTCGCCAATTCGGAAGTAACAACGAAAGAGCCGATAGTACGGTTCCATACAACTTTGAAAATCTTATTCATAACAATCTCTCTTGATTGGATTTATTAAAAAATATCAGATTGAATTCAAATATATACAGTCAAAACAAGACGTACTCCCCGCACTGCCCCGCCGCCGGATCTTCTTCAGATACATGCAGGTTTTATGAGACAGGCATTCATTGAATTTGTTTATATATTATTGAAAATCAACCAGACTGACGTTAATTGTCACTTAAGTACAATTTTTAGAACATATCTATATCAGTAGATATAGTATAGAAACTTCATCAAATTACCGATTATGCAAAATAAGCTCCGATAATCTTTAAGTTTCTTTTATTTTTTAACGCATATTTACTTTTATAAATGGAACTATGCATGTAATCCTGCAATTTTTATGCCAAACTTTCATACTGCATTTATGGCTATGTAGTTTTATACCATGTTTATATTTGAATGAATATAATGAAAGAACTTTAAGATGCCGTTGCAACGGTATTGATTTGTAGAATTAATTCTTCACTTTGCGCTTACCGTCTTCTAGCATAAGGAAGGGAATTGACAGCAGGAGCCTGCGCCAGTCCGGGAAAATACAACTGTTCCTCTGCCATAACTCCCGTCAACTGTATTCGTGGGCATAGCCCGCGCTACATCCGATCTTTTAAACTCTCACTAGCGGGCATAGGGAAAACGACGCAAAAAGGTCGTCTGAAAATGCGTGCATCGCAAGCCCGATGCTTTTTCAGACGACCTTCTTAAAACAAACTGCTATAAAACCGTAGCGCGGACTTTGCCCGCGACAATACAACTTCCCTTCCGCCATAACTCCCGCCAACTGCATTCGTGGGCATAGTCCGCGCTACACTCTGGTCTTTCAAACTCTTGACGGCAGGAACGGGGAAAACAATGCAAAAAGGTCGTCTGAAATATCCGTAGCGGGTTTCGCTACTTTTCAGACGACCTTTTGAAGGTGGATTTTAATAAAGCTATAAAAAAGAATCAACGCCCCATTTCGTTCTGCATGGCGCGGATGCTTGCCTGCCTGTCGCTGACATCACGAGTCAGGCGGTTGATTTTTACCTGATCCCCCTGACGGCGGGCGGCGGCAAGTTGGGATTGAGCGCGCGCGAGTGCGGCCTGCTCGTTGCGGACTTCTTTTTGAAGGATTTGCTTACGCGACATTTGGGGCTTCGCAGGTACGGATACAACGGGCGCAGGAAGGATTTTCGCTTTGCGGTTCATCTCTGCGGCACGCGCTTTGGCGGCTTTGGTATCCGGCTGGTTGCGCAGTCTCACATCCAGGCGGGGATTGGCGGCTTCTGCAGTGTTGGTTACGCTGCTTACTGCCGGACGCGGAAGGATTTTAATGTCGTCGATTTCGGGGGCTGCCTGACCGATGGCTTCTTTTAGGTTGACCGTTTCGGGAACAGCGCTGTCGGCTTCTTCGCTGCTGATGGTTGCGCTGCCGTCAACATGGGACACGGTACATTCGGCACCGGTTTTCTGGTTGGTAAAGACAATGCCGTTTGCGGTTTTGCAGATATAGGTAACGGGATTTGCGGATACGGCTGAGCTGCTGAGGCAGAGCGCAGCCGCAAGGATATAGGGTATCGGTTTCATGGCGGCCTCAAGATTTGCGGAAAGCGGGCATTATACTATGCTGCCGGTTAGAGAATTTCAACTTATCTTTCAGGAATGTTAAATTCGACGGCTTATAGAAAATCAAGGTCGTTTGAAATCCGTTTTTCAGACGACCTTCTTCACATGTCTGCGGGCAACATCCGTACTACCGCCCAAGGGAGGCATTTCCCGCCGCCGCTTCCCACAATTCCCTCTTCTTCCCTGCCGTCAGTTTTTTGATGGCGATTTCCCGTTTCAGCGCCTCGCTTTTGGAGAGGTCGTCTGAAACGATACGCATTGCCGTCGGTTTGTTCAGCCGCGTGTATTTCGCACCTTTGCCTGCAAGATGGGCGGCGAACCGCTCTTGCGGGCGGTTGCTGATGCCGCAGTAGAGTGCACCGTTTTCACACAGAATCAGGTAAACGCACCAATTTTCCGCGCTCATGCGTCTGCTTCCTTGGCGAAACTTTCCGTGAAGATGCGGACGGCGGCTTCGGTTTTGGCGGACTGGACGCGGTAAGGCGTCACCAAATAGAGGCTGACCGGCGGCAGCGTCCACTCGGGCAAAACGGTTTTCAGACGACCTTGGGCGATTTTTTCCCGAACTTCGCCGCCCACTTGCAAAGATAAACCGAAACCGCTTTCAGTCAGGCTGCACACGGCGGCCAAATGCGTGCAGGCAATGCTGTCGGCGACGTCGAGGAAATAGCTTTCGCCGCCGTGTTGCAAGGTCGTGCGGACGGGCAGGAAGTGCAGCCAGCGGTGGGCGTGAAGCTGCGAGGGATGGGTAATGGGCGGATGGCGGTCGAGATAATCGGGCGCGGCGCAAATGGTGTACGGCCAAGTAACGAGATGGCGCGCGACCAGATTGGGATCGTCCAAGGCGCGGTCTCCACCGCGTATGGCAATGTCGGTCTGATTGTGTTGCAGGTCGTCCAAAGTATCGCTGAAATTGAGGACGGGGCGGATTTTGGGAAACTCGGCTTGCAATCTGGAAAACGCCGTCTGAAAAGCGCGGGACTCGATGACGCTGGAAGTCAGGGAAATACGCAATTCGCCGACGGGTTCGGTTTTGAGGTTGTCGATAACGGTACGCGTATCGGTAAGCGTGGCGGCTAGGCGGCGGCAGTATTCGCCCAACGCGCGGCCAGCATCGGTCGGCGAAAGGCTGCGCGTGCTGCGGTTTAACAGCTTGATGCCGTGCAGGGTTTCGAGGCGGTTGATGTGCTGGCTGACGGCAGACGGGGTCATGCCCAGCGCGGCAGCGGCGGCGTTCATGCTGCCGTGTTCGAGGACGGCGGCGAAAACGAGCAGGGGTTTGATGTCTTGCATTTTGGCTGATTATTTAGTTCAACTTCACAATCATAACAGCAAATCAGGGATTATCAAGCGTTTCAGACGACCTTACAATGCGCTCATCTAATCAATCACACCTCAACAAGGAGTCAAACATGAAAATCGCAGTCATCGGCGCAACAGGTTACGTCGGCAACGCAGTCGTTCGAGAATTGGCAGGTCGCGGTCATGAAGTAACCGCTTTTGCCCGCAATACGGATAAAGTGTTCCAAGCGCAAAATGTTGCCGTCGTACCCGCAGATGTCAACGCGGCGGACTTCGCCGACAAGCTGGCAGGCTTTGACGCCGTGGTCAGCGCGTTCAATCCCAGCTGGACCAATCCCAATATTGGCGCGGATTTTACACGCGGCGCAAGCAGTATCGTCGAAGCGGCAAAAGCAGCACAAGTACCTTATTTGTTGGTAGTCGGCGGCGCAGGCAGCCTGTATGCCGCACCTGGTTTGCAAGTTATCGATACGCCCGACTTCCCCAAAGAAATTTACGACGGCGCCAATGCCGCACGCCATCTTTTGGCGGCACTCCTGCCGCGTCGCGATGTGAACTGGTCTTTCGTTTCCCCTCCGGCACGACTGGGTGTTACCGGCGGTTTCAGCGAAGACAAAACCGGCAAATACCGCTTGGGCAAAGACGATTTGCTGATGGACGGTGAAATTCCGGCAGGCATCAGCGTAGCGGATTTAGCGATTGCCATCGCCGACGATGCGGAAAACAAAGCGCATTTGTTTGAACGCTTTACCGTTGCCGCCGCCTAATCGCCATCTAGGGCAAAGGTCGTCTGAAAACCTTGTAAATCAGGTTTTCAGACGACCTTTTTAATTTTAGATCGTGCCTTATGAAATCCTTAAGCTTGGTTAATTTACGAAAATATTTTGGAATCCATCACCCGTCACTCATTTGTAGTTACGATGCAAATTTTTATAACTATAGAAATAATACACATTAAAAACAACAAGATTTATTGCATTACGTTATTATTGTTTTATAATATATGCATATTTTATGCATGCCAAAGTATTTACCTATGCCATATTTTGCATGAGCGTAAAACTTTTTTTTCCTCTTTTACTCTAAATTTGCGAACAGCTCCACCTCTTTACCTGCCCGCCTCCCACTGGCAGGCACGACGCGAATCCGATACGGTCGCGTCTGTTTGTTTTCCATCACATGAGACCTATCATGAAAAATACCACCATTCAGAAATTTGCAGATAAAACCGCCAAAATCGGTATCGTCGGCTTGGGCTATGTCGGCCTGCCGCTGATGCTCCGCTATGTGGACATCGGTTATCAGGTTTTGGGCTTCGACATCGACAAAACCAAAGTCGACAAACTCAACAAAGGCGAAACCTACATTGAGCATATTCCTGCCGAGAAAATCGCCGCCGCCTCAAACAGCCTGTTTGAAGCCACCACCGACTTCTCCCGCATCGGTGAAGTGGAAGCCGTGATTTTGTGCGTACCGACTCCGTTGAACAAATACCGCGAGCCGGACATGAGCTTCGTTATCGACACCACCGACGCGGTGAAACCCTACCTGCGCGCCGGTCAAGTGTTGTCTTTGGAATCCACCACCTACCCCGGCACAACCGAAGAAGAATTGCTGCCGCGCATGGAAGAAGGCGGCTTGAAAGTCGGTCAAGACGTGTTCTTGGTTTACTCTCCTGAGCGTGAAGACCCGGGTAACCCTAACTTTGAAACCCGTACCATCCCGAAAGTCATCGGCGGCCATACCCCTGCTTGTTTGGAAGTCGGCCTTGCGCTGTACCAACCTGCCATCGATAAAGTTGTTCCGGTAAGCTCCACCAAAGCGGCCGAGCTGACCAAACTTCTGGAAAACATCCACCGCGCCGTAAACATCGGCCTGGTGAACGAGATGAAAATCGTTGCCGACAAAATGGGCATCGACATTCACGAAGTCATCAATGCCGCTGCAACCAAACCCTTCGGCTTCGTCGCTTATTACCCGGGTCCTGGCTTGGGTGGCCACTGTATCCCTATCGACCCGTTCTACCTGACTTGGAAAGCACGCGAATACGGCGTAAACACCCGCTTCATCGAGCTGGCCGGCGAAGTAAATTCCCATATGCCCGACTACGTTATCGAAAAAGTCGGCCTGGCTTTGAATGACCATAACCGTTCTATCAAAGACAGCAAAATCTTGGTATTGGGTATCGCCTACAAGAAAAACGTGGACGATATGCGCGAGAGCCCGTCTGTGGAAGTGATGGACCGCCTGCACAAATTGGGTGCAAACATTTCCTACTCTGACCCGCATGTGCTTGAGTTCCCGTACATCCCCGGCCACCACTACTTCGACCTGAAGAGCGAGCCGCTGACGCCGGAAACCGTAGCGAAATACGACTGCGTGGTCCTGACCACCGACCACGATAAGTTTGACTACGACATGATTGCCGAACACGCCAAACTGATTGTCGATACGCGCGGCAAGTTCCCTGCGAAAAACCCGAAAGTCGTGAAAGCGTAATACCTTTGACGATTGAGGCAGACTGCCTGCCGACGGGTTTCGGCAGGCAGTCGGCTTTCTTAGACCGTTTGTTTTCAGACGACCTAAGAAAGCTCTTATTTGCATGATGCGGCTGCGTTTTCAGGTCGTCTGAAAATCTCGGCTGCAACAAACCCCACCTATTTATGAATATAAAAAAAATACTCGGCTATGCCTTAGGCCCGATAGGCAGCGCGGCTTTCGGCATCCTCTCGCTTCCGCTGATTTCATGGTACTACCCTGCGGAAGACATCGGCCGTATCGTCTTACTGCAAACCATCTCCGGTCTGACCATCCTGATTTTGGGGCTGGGTTTGGATCAGGCGTATATCCGTGAATACTACGCCGCTAAAGACAAAGCGTCCCTGTTTAAATCCATCAGCCTGTCTCCTTTCGTTTTGACGATTGTCGTGATTTTGGCAGTGCTTGCATGGAATATAGCTTGGCCGGCAGATTTGATTTTTGATTTGCAAGATAAAACCCTGGGGTTATTGTTTTTAGTTTTCCTGCTAACCAGCCTGTTTGCACGGTTTCTCTCCCTAATACTGAGGATGCAGGAAAAAGCCGTTGCCTTTTCCCTCAGCCAACTTACACCGAAATTCCTGATTTTGGCGTTGGTTTTGTTATTCGTTTTCAGCGGTGTCAAAACTGATACCGTCAGTCTTGTTCTTGCCTACACCGTGGCGCAAGTATTGACTGTCGCCGTTTTGACATACCAAACCAGACATGAACTGCGCGCAGCTGTACGCGCTCCTTGGTCGTCTGAAACTCATCATGCAAGCCTACGCTACGGCTTGCCCTTGGCATTCGGAAATTTGGCTTATTGGGGATTGACCTCGATCGATCGTTTTGCGCTCAAACAGTGGGCGGGTTTGGATGAGCTTGGCATTTACTCGATGGCGGTCAGCTTCGGCGCGGTTGCCCTGATTTTTCAAAGCGTATTCTCAACCATTTGGGCGCCTTTGGTGTTCAAATGGGTGGAAGACAAAACCCATTTGGATAAAATCGGCGGCATCACCCTTTCGATGACCGAATTAATCAGTGCGATGATTTGTTTTATCGGCATTTTCTCGCCCGTCGTTACTTGGATATTGCCCGACAAATACGCTCCGGTACAGTTTTTGCTGCTCTCATGTATGTTATATCCGCTGTTCTATACGCTTACGGAAGTCAGCGGTATCGGATTGAACGTTGTCAAACGGACTTGGTTGATTACAGCAGTCAACATTGTCGCTTTTGCCATCAATTTCGGTCTGCTGTCGCTACTGGTTCCCCATTTGGGGGCGCATGGTGCCGCCATAGCGAGCGCAATATCGTTTTGGGTGTTTTGCGTCATCAAAACCGAATTTTCATCTAGGGTATGGCGCCCTCTGCCGCGGCTGAAAATTTATACCAATACTGCTTTGAGCGTACTGCTTTGCGTGAGCTACACCTATTTTGGCACAAAGGAAAACTATCCGTTGTTCGCCTTGCTTTGGCTGGTAGGACTTTCTTATCTGATATGGCGTCGCAAGTCATCTCTTATTTCGGCAGCAGCTGCTGTCAAGAGTCGTCTGAAAAGATAATCCAAAGGAAAGGAAGCAGCAGTTTTCAGACAGACACAAAACCATCGGAACTGAAACTTTTCGGCCGATATACCGCCCAATACATTACCGACGCATTCAGTCGGATTCTGCGGTCAGACAAATTGTTTCTGCATATAATAATATTTCCGAAACCGTCCCACCTCAGGAAACAAAGTGAAACTCAAAACACAAACTTTATACATTACGCTGATATACACGATTTCAACCGCCTATATGCTTGGGCCGATGCTGTCGTACAAAGCCGGGATTCCGCGTATCGACAACCCCCTGACCATTCTGCTGCTGCCTACCGCCCTGCTGATTTTTGCGTTAGAGTCCAAACGGTTCAACGGCAAAGCAGGTAAGATGCTGGCGGCGCTTGCCATCATGTGCGGTTGGGGCGGCATCCATCTGTTTATTACCACGCTGGATTCGGTCAGGATTATGGATACGTTTTTCTTCCTGTCCCTACCCAGCCTGTTTTATCTGCTGTACTTGGTATTGAGCCGACATGAAAATCCGATGGCGTTTATCCGCCACCTGCTGCTTTTTTTCTGCGCATTTATCATCATCCCGCCCGCTGTGGAGATTTTGACCGGCATCCAATTCGTTCAAGCAGATGAAGTATTGGCCATTGATGCGGGGATTATTAAGGGTTTCTTCTTTAACCCTAACAACTTAGGCACGACCGCCCTCTGTTTTGCGCCTGCCGTTTTAGTATTTTTCAATATTGATGTCAGTAAAAAAGAATACTTGCTCGGCTTGATACTTTTTTTATGTTTGGGCGTAGTCATTTTTGCCAGTGCGTCGCGTACCGCTACCCTGTGTTACATCATTTTGTTTATCCTGAACTTGATTTACCGTAACAACGGGCTGTTTACGCTGATGACCATAGGTGTTACAGGCGCGGGCTTGTCGATGATTCCGAAACAGTACATTGCTGATTTCCTGCTCTCCCTGCACGGCAATGCCTTTTTGGAAAACATTTCCTCACGCCTGTATTTATTCTTGTTTGATTTGGAAAGCGACAATTCGGTCGGCTACCGTCAGGAAATCTATAACTATTTCTGGGAACATCCCCCATTCCTGCTGTTGGGCTATGGTCCGAAAAAATTCCAAGAATATTTCGGCGGCCACTTGAGCGACAGTCTAGCGTTTGAAAACCCGCACAGCTTCCTTATCGAGCTATATCTCGGTTTTGGTCTTATTTCGTTGGCAGCTTTCTTATTCTATGCCGCATACTATTTCTTCTGCGTCGCCGCAGGCAGGAATATGAAAAGCAAGCAGCGCGTCATTGGGTTGGCAGCAATGGGGTTATTCCTTTTGGCGGGTTTTATCCCGTCCACCATTTTGCGTATGCCCTTCATTTGGCTGCCCTGCTTTTTGATTTTCCTGTACAGCGTCTTGCCCCAGCGCGATGCGGCGTATAACGCGTACCGATACACCCCTTGATAGAAAACACGTTATGAAAAAAATTGTTTTGACTACTTCCATGTCCGGCCTCGGCGGCACTGAAAACGCGACCTTCCGCTTAGGACGGTTGCTCAAGCAGCGTGGCCACGAGGTCGTCCTTGCCTCTTCCGATGGCCCGCTCATCAAAGAAGCCCAAGCCTTGGGCATCCAATGGCGTCCTATTGATTTTTATCAGGGCGGTATCTTGGGCTACATCAAGGGTATGTTCGCCTACATGAAGATGTTGAAACAGGAAAAACCCGACATCGTCCACTGCCAAATGGCGCGCATCGTTCCTGCCTGCGCCATCGCAGCAAAAATAGCTTCTCCCAAAACCAAAGTGTTCTACCACGCGCGCGGTCTGGATGCTGAAACTTATCCGAAAATCGCCAAACTTTTCGACAAGCTGGGCGTATATATCATCGGCAACTGTAGACACGAGCGGGAAAAACTCATCCGCCACGGTTTCCCCGCCAACCGCATTGCCTACACCTACAACGCTTTGCACAAAACCGATTACGTTCCTGAAAAAACCGCCAAAGACTACATCATGCTCGGTACGCTGTCACGCTTGGACACCGTCCGCGCCGTGCATGTGATGTTGGACATCTTTAAGAAAATGGTTGACCGCAATATGCCTGTGCGCCTGAACGTGGCGGGCATAGGCGAAGAGATGGACAATCTGAAAGCGCAAGCGAAGCGTCTGGGCATAGATGACAAAGTCACCTTCCTCGGCGGTGTGCGCGATTTGACCGGCTATTTCAAAGACGTGGATATTTTGGTGAACACGCCGCACTGCATCGGTGACCACGGCGCAGGCGTCGGCAACAACATCCTTGAAGCCGGTCTCTACGACACGCCCGTCGTTACCTACAACATGGGCGGCATTTCCGAAATGGTCATTACCGGCGAAACCGGATACTGCTTCCTCTTTGGCGAAGACGAAGCCTTTATCGAAGCCGTCGATCAACTCATCAAGCAACCCGAGCTGCGCGAGAAATTGGGCAAAGCCCTGCATAAACACGTTGAGACCTTGTGTTCCGATGATGAAATCTATCGCACCACAATGGCCGCTTACGATATGTGAGGTCGTCTGAAAATATGAACATCACCATCGTCGCCCCCTACTGTTCGCTGCCGTCCGAGCCGCATTTCAACCGCTTCTGGTATCTTGCCGAGCTGTTGTCGCAGTCTCATGACGTGATGCTGATTACCAGCAATTTCAAACACTACGACAAATCTTTCAGACGACCTGAAGATGCCGAATCTGCTTCGCAAGGTCGCCTGAAAGTCATGCTGCTGGAAGAGAGCGGCTACGGCAAAAACGTCTCGCTGGACCGTGTCAAAAGCCATCATGTGTTCGTCAAACATTTTGAGCAATGGCTGAACAACTGCCGTCCGGGTGAGCAAGACGTCGTCTTTTCCGCCTATCCGCTGATCGCCACCAACCTGCTTTTAGGCGAACACAAAGCGCGTTTGGGCTACAAGCTGATTATCGACGTGCAGGACGTATGGCCGGAGTCTTTCTCCTCGGTCGTGCCGTTTTTGAAAAAAATCCCGCACAACCTGCTGCCCTTCTCCTCCCGCGCCAACCGTGCCTACCGCTACGCCGACGCGCTGGTCGCCGTGTCGCAGACCTACCTCGACCGCGCCAAAGAAGCCAATCCGAACGTACCCGGCGAAGTCGTCTATATCGGTGCGGATTTTCCGAAACTCGATGCCGCACCGGCAAAAGACTTCGGCGACAGCAAAACCCGCTTCTTCTACTTGGGTACGCTCAGTTACAGCTATGACGTGGAAACCGTGTGCAAAGGCGTCCAGAAACTTTTGGACGACGGCGAAAATGTAGAGCTGCACATCATGGGCGGCGGCCCCGATTTGGACAGGCTCAAACAATACGCCTGCGAGGGCATCAAGTTTTACGGCTACATCCCCTACGCCGAAATGATGTCGGTCGCCAAAGGCTGCGATATCTCCGTCAACGCCATCCATTCCTACGCCATGCAGTCGATTACCAACAAACTGTCTGACTACATGGCATTGCAAAAACCGATTTTAAACAGCCAAGTCAATGACGAAGTTGCCGAAGTCCTCACCCTGCTGCCGCACGCGGACTACCGTTCCGGCGATGTGGAAAGCTTCGTCCAAGCCGCCAAAGACATTCTGGCGCGCAAAAACGACCCCGTTCAATCCGACGAAATCGTCCGCCGCTTCAAGCGCGACGTGGCGTATCAAAAAATCGTCAACCTGATTGAAAGATTAGCCCATGAGTAAATTCTTCAAACGCCTGTTTGACATTGTCGCCTCCGCCTCGGGACTGATTTTCCTCTCGCCCGTATTTTTGATTTTGATATACCTCATCCGCAAAAACTTGGGCGAACCGGTATTCTTCACCCAAGAGCGGCCAGGCAAAGACGGCAAACCGTTCAAAATGATCAAATTCCGCTCCATGCGCGATGCGGTCGATAAAGACGGCAACCCTCTGCCCGATAGCGAGCGGCTGACTCCTTTCGGCAAGAAACTGCGCGCGACGAGTTTGGACGAACTTCCTGAACTTTGGAACGTTCTAAAAGGAGAGATGAGCTTGGTCGGCCCACGACCGCTTTTGATGAGCTACCTGCCGCTTTACAACGAATTTCAAAACCGCCGCCACGAAATGAGGCCCGGCGTAACCGGTTGGGCGCAGGTCAACGGACGCAACGCGCTTTCGTGGGACGAAAAATTCGCACACGATATTTGGTATATCGACCATTACAGTTTTTGGCTGGATATGAAGATCCTATTTTTGACAGTCAAAAAAGTCTTTATCAAAGAAGGCATTTCGGCAGAGGGAGAAGCCACCATGCCGTATTTCACAGGGAATGACACAGATGAAAAAAAATAACGTACTTATCCTTTCCGCGGGAAGGCGCGTCGAATTGGTACAGGATTTTCAAACCGAAGCCGCCAAGTTTTCAGATGACGTCAAGATTTTGACGACGGATTTGGTTCCGCGCATGTCTTCCGCCTGTCACGTTTCCGACGGTTCGTTTGAAGTGCCGCTGATCAGTTCCAATTCGTATATCGACAGCATTTTCAATCTGGCGGTACGCGAAAACATCGGTTTGATCATCCCGACCATAGATACCGAACTGCAAAAACTCGCGAATGAACGCGACCGCTTCGAAGCGGCAGGTATCCACATCGTCGTTTCCGATGCGGACTTTATTGCGCAATGCCGCGACAAACGTAAAACTGCCGACCTGTTTGCACAGTACGGCATACGCTCGCCCGAAATTTACGACCGCGAGAAGTTGGTTTTCCCTTGCTTCGCCAAACCTTACGACGGCAGCCGCGCCATCGGTGCCAAACGAATCGACACGCCTGCCGATCTGACACCTGAAGTTTTGGCAGACCCCAAATTAATGTTCTGTCAGCTTATCGATATCGAAAAAGAATTTTCCGAATTTACCGTCGATATGTATTACGACCGACAAGGTCGTCTGAAATGCACGATTCCGCGTAAACGCTTGGAAGTGCGTACCGGCGAAGTCAGTAAAGGCATCACCCGCAAAAACAGCCTCTACCAAACGCTGCTGGAAAAAATGGCGGTATTGGAAGGCGCACGCGGCTGCATCACGGCACAGTTCTTTTGCAATGAAGAAACCGGCGAATTCTACGGCGTGGAAATCAACCCCCGCTTCGGCGGCGGCTTCCCGCTGACATATGCCGCAGGCGGCAATTATCCGGGCTGGCTGATGCGCGAATACCTCGGCGACGGAGAAATCCCGTTTTCAGACGACTGGGAAAACAACCTCATCATGCTGCGCTACGATGCCAAGGTCTTGGTTCATGAAAACGATTAATCCCGAAACCGCCGTCATTGTCTTCGACTTGGACGATACCCTGTATTCGGAATACGAATACAAGCTCTCCGGTATCCGTGCGGTCGTCGATACTGTTGCCGCCCTGTATCCCGATTGGAATTCAGACGACCTCTTGAGCAACATCGACCCCGACGGCAAAGACTGGCTGGACAAGTTGTGCTGCCACTGCGGTTTCAACGAATCGGAAAAACAGGTTCTTCTGTGGCAATACCGGCTGCACCGCCCGACGCTGACGCCGTATGCCTCGCCGGATTTCCTGTCCGATCTAACCGCGCCCTTCGCCGCACGCGCACTGATTACCGACGGCAGAAGCCTGACCCAACGCCTGAAACTGGAAACCTTGGGTCTGTCTTCCCTGTTTGACGACATCCTCGTCTCCGAAGCCTGCGCTTCGGAAAAGCCCGACAGCAAACGCTTCCACTATTTACAAGACAAATATGCCGCAAAGGCAGACTGCTTCATCTATATCGGCGACAACATTTCCAAAGACTTCATCACGCCGAACGTTTTAGGCTGGATAACCATAGGATTGCGCCCCTCCGGGCGTAATATCCACTGTCACCTGCCCGAAAATTTTAGTACAGAATATCATCCCGCTTTTTGGATCGACTCCCTTCAAGATTTAGCTTCTCTAATCGATTCAAACATTTAACCATTACATAATCAAACGTACACTCACAATATTAAAAGGACTATTACATGACAAAAATATTATTCATGGGACGTAAACGGCTTTCCGCCAACCTGCTACGATTCTTATCCTTACAAAACAGTATCGAAATCGTCGGCGTATTGACCGACAGCCACCTGCAAGGCTCGCCGACGACCGCCGCGGCCAAAGAATTGGGCTTGCCGCTCTACACTTTCGACACCGCCCTGGAAGCCATGAAAGAGGGTCGTCTGAAATACGACTTAGGCTTGTCCGTACTCTATTGGCGCAAACTGCGCGACGAATTCCTGACCACACCACATTTAGGCACGATTAATTTCCACCCTGCCTTATTGCCCGAATACAAAGGCACGGGCGGCTACAACCTCGCCATCATGGACGAATTGTCCGAGTGGGGCAGCACCGCCCACTATGTCGATGCATCCATCGACACCGGCGAAATCATCGAAGTGGACCGTTTCCCCATTGATTCTTCTGTCGAAACCGCCCAATCACTCGAACGCAAGACCATGCAGGCATTAGAGCCGTTCGCACAACGCATTATCGCCCGCGCCGTCGAAGCGCAAGCCAAACTACCGACTACGCCCAACATCGGCGGCCGCTACGTCAGTCGCGACGAAATGGAAGCCATGAAGCAAATCCATGACGGCGACGATGTCGAGAAAAAAATCCGCGCCTTCTGGTTTCCGCCTTATGACGGCGCATACGTCGAAATCGACGGTCAAAAATACACCTTGATCAACCGCCAACTGCTGGAAGAAGTCGCCCCTAAAGACTCCACCAGCCTTTTCGCAGGAAAAGCCAATGCTTAACACATCCCTTTCCCCATGGCCGAGCTTCACCCAAGAAGAAGCCGACGCCGTTTCCAAAGTCTTGCTGTCCAACAAAGTCAATTATTGGACGGGCACCGAATGCCGCGAATTTGAAAAAGAATTCGCTGCCTTCGCCGGTACGCAATACGCCGTTGCCCTTTCCAACGGCACGCTGGCACTCGATGTCGCGCTTAAAGCAATGGGCATAGGTGCAGGCGACGACGTCATCGTTACCTCGCGCACCTTCCTCGCCTCCGCTTCCTGCATCGTTACTGCGGGCGCAAACCCCGTATTCGCCGATGTGGATTTGAACAGCCAAAACATTAGCGCTGAAACCATTAAAGCCGCGCTGACGCCGAATACCAAAGCCATCATCGTGGTCCACCTTGCCGGTATGCCCGCCGAAATGGACGGCATCATGGACTTGGCAAAAGAACATGATTTGTGGGTTATCGAAGACTGCGCCCAAGCGCACGGCGCAAAATACAAAGGCAAATCCGTCGGCAGCATCGGACACGTCGGCGCATGGTCGTTCTGCCAAGACAAAATCATGACCACCGGCGGCGAGGGCGGCATGGTCACCACCAACGACAAAGAGCTGTGGAGCAAAATGTGGTCGTACAAAGACCACGGCAAAAGTTATGACGCCGTGTACCACCGCGAACACGCCCCCGGCTTCCGCTGGCTGCACGAAAGTTTCGGTACCAACTGGCGCATGATGGAAATGCAGGCAGTCATCGGTCGCATCCAGCTCAAACGTATGCCCGAATGGACTGCTCGCCGCCAAGCACACGCCGCCAAACTGGCAGAAAGCTTGAGCAAGTTCGCCAGCATCCGCCTGATTGAAATCGCCGACTACATCGAACACGCGCAATACAAGTTCTACGCCTTCGTCAAACCCGAACACCTCAAAGAAGGCTGGACGCGCGACCGCATCGTCAACGAACTGAATGCGCGCAAAGTCCCCTGCTATCAAGGCAGCTGCTCCGAAGTCTATTTGGAAAAAGCCTTCGACAACACGCCGTGGCGACCCAAAGAGCGACTGAAAAACGCCGTCGAACTGGGCGACACCAGCCTGATGTTTTTGGTGCATCCGACGCTGACCGACGACGAAATCGCGTTCTGCAAAGAACACATCGAAGCCGTATTGTCAGAAGCCACGGCATAAAGCAAAAACCGCCGCACCCGTATCATCGGGACGGCGGCGGTTTACCGCTTCAGCAAAATAAAAAAGGGAATCGGCAAACAGCCGACACATACGGAAAACCAATGCTCCGTAGCAACAAACGTCTTTTCAGACGACCTTTGCATGACCGAGGTCGTCTGAAACCCGCCCACAACATTACTCAGAACATACCAAAATGAATTTGGAAACCCTGTTATCCCTACCCCGCAACGTCAAAAAAACCTTCTTCGTCATTCATGATCTTTTGATGGTTTTTATCGCCTTTTGGTTTGCTCAAAGCCTTAAAGCCCAATATTCTGACGAATGGGCAAGCATGGCAAACTGGCTCGCCTTCGGCTCGACTGCTTTTTTGACCATTGCGCTGTTTGTCAAACTGGGGCTGTACCGAGCCGTTACCCGCTTCGTCAGTACCCGCGTCCTGACCGCCGCCGCATTCGGCAGCCTGATTTCAGCCGTCTTGTTCTGCCTGACTACCCTGATTTTTGAGCGCAAACTGCACCTTGCCCTGCCCGTCGTTTATTTCTTGCTGCTGGTTGTCTGTATCACCAGTTCGCGCATGATTCTGCGTGCCATCCTGACCGACCGCCACAAAAAACAAATGGTGCCCGTCATCATTTACGGTGCAGGACAATCCGGCCGCCAACTGCTGGAAGCCATCAAACAGGTTAACGAATACTCCGCCGTCGCCTTCGTTGACGACAACCCCAAAATCCGCCGCACCGTCATCTACGACCTCACCGTCTATGGTCCTGACGACATCCAATCGCTCATCGACCGCTACGGCGTGGAAAAAATCCTGCTTGCCATCCCCAGCTCCACTCAGGAAGAACGCCGCCGCATCATCCAAAATCTGGAACAATACAAATGCGAAGTGCTGACTATTCCGGGCATGAAAGACTTGGTGGACGGTAAAATCAAAGTCAGCGCACTGAAAAAAATCTCCGTCGTCGATTTGCTCGGCCGCGACCCGGTAGCCCCACGCCCCGAACTCATGGGCGCGGACATTACAGGCAAAACCGTGATGGTCACGGGTGCGGGCGGTTCCATCGGCTCCGAGCTCTGCCGCCAAATCCTGAAATGCCGCCCGTCCAAATTGCTGCTGTTCGAACTGTCCGAGTTCTCCCTGTACAGCATAGACAAAGAATTGCGCGAAACTCAGGCAGCCGCCGGCAGTCAAATTGAAGTTGTGCCTCTACTTGGTTCCGTGCAAAACAAAGAACGCCTAATCAGCGTCATGACCGCGTACGGCGTTGAAACCGTCTATCACGCCGCTGCCTACAAACACGTCCCCATGGTCGAGTTCAACACTGTCGAAGGCATCCGCAACAACGTCTTCGGTACACTCTTGTGCGCCCAAGCCGCCGTCGAATCCGGAGTCAGCACCTTCGTGCTTATCTCAACCGACAAAGCCGTGCGCCCGACCAACACCATGGGTGCCAGCAAACGCATGGCGGAACTCTGCCTGCAGGCACTCGCGGCTGAACCCAACCAATATACCCGCTTCTGTATGGTACGCTTTGGCAACGTTTTAGGCTCCTCAGGCTCCGTCGTGCCGGTATTTGAAAAACAAATCGCCGAAGGCGGCCCCATCACTCTGACCCACCAAGACATCACCCGTTACTTCATGACCATCCCAGAAGCCGCCCAACTCGTCATTCAAGCGGGCGCAATGGGCAAAGGAGGCGACGTATTCGTGTTAGATATGGGCGAATCTGTTAAAATCATTGACTTAGCCAAACAAATGATTACGCTTAGCGGCCTGAAATTGAAAGATGCCCAACATCCCGACGGCGATATCGAAATTAAAATTACAGGACTGCGTCCGGGCGAAAAACTTTACGAAGAGTTGCTCATCGGAGACGAAGTGCAAAAAACCACTCATCCCCGAATTATGACCGCCAGTGAAGTAATGCTGCCGTGGGACAAATTAAATGACATAATTATGCGTATGGATTTAGCATGCGCAAACTCAGACCAACAAACCCTGCGCGCCCTGTTGCTTGAAGCCCCTGCCGGCTTTAATCCCAAAGATGATATTTGCGATTTAGTTTGGAAGCAGACACATTAAAATATTCTGCCAATAAAGCAAGATACCCTACAAAAAAGGTCGTCTGAAAGTTTCAGACGACCCAGATAAGATTGACAAGGATACCGACATGAAAAAACAGCTTGCCCTCATCAGCCTGTCGCTGATGGCACTGACCGCCTGTAACAGCACTACCGTCATTCCCGGCTCCACCATCAACACACGCAACAAAGCCATCATTTACGATAATGGCGAAACCGTCGCAGACACCAAATTCGACAAACGTGTCGCCATCTATCCGATTACCTTCGGCCTCGTTGAAAAAATGCGCAAACCGCCAGTGTTGTCGCAAACCAACGCAGTCCTTGAACGCAGCAAAGCTGCCTACCGCTACCACATCGGCAAAGGCGACGTATTGAACATCATGGTTTGGGCGCACACCGACCTCAATTCACCCGTTCAGCAAAGCAGTCCGCAAAGCAACCAAGTCAGCCGCGGCGCCTGGGTGGACGAAAGCGGCTACATCACCTACCCGCTGGTCGGCAAAATCCAAGCACAAGGCAAAACCATAGACGAGCTGCAAAATATCCTGACAAGTCGTCTGAAACGTTACCTTAAAAATCCCCAAGTTACCATCAACGTAACCGAATTCCGTTCGCAACGCATTTCCATTTCCGGCGCTGTCGGACAAGCCGGCCAACTGCCGATTACCAACGTCCCCATGACCATCCTTGATGCCGTCAACCAAGCGGGCGGCGTGGCGCAAAATGCCGACACCCAACACATCAAATGGACGCATAACGGTGTTGACCGCACTATCTCCCTACAAGACATCATGCAGTATGGCGATATGTCGCAAAACCACCTCTTAAGCAACGGCGACATCGTTTACGTCCCCAACAACAGCAACAGCAAAGTGTACATCATGGGTGAAGTCGGCCGCCAAGCGACCCTGCCCATCGGCAATCATGGCTTAAATCTCACACAGGCATTGGGTGAGGCTGGTGGCATGAACCAAACTCAAGCCGATGCAACAGGCGTATTCGTCATCCGCCGCGCACCTGAGGATGCTGTCAAACCTATCCATATTTACCAACTTAACCTGAAAGACGCGACTGCTTACGCATTGGGCAACGACTTTGACTTGCGCCCCAACGACATCGTCTATGTAACTGCCGCGCCGGTTACCCGTTGGAACCGCGTAGTGTCGCAAATAACCAGCTTCGTTACCAACGTCAACTCTATCGACAGCACATTCAAATAACCTGACGGTCCGGCAACATTTGTTGTCAGGCGGAACAGCGGTTCGGGTATGAGTCGTCTGAATTCTGAATAATGTATGAACGGAATCCTCATCCAGACCGATAAAATATCCGGCCGCAAACTGTTTTATAATGATTTGACCCTATACAAGAAAAAATACCGCTTCCCCTATGTTTCAAAATATTTTAGTAGTATGTATGGGCAACATCTGCCGCTCCCCGACGGCAGAACGTATTTTGCAGAAAAAACTGCCCAACCACCGTATCAGCTCTGCCGGCATTAACGCATTGGCTGGAAAAGATGCAGACTTCCAAGCCATTAAAACTGCCCTCAAACACGGCGTTATTGTCGCAGGACATACCGCCCGCCAACTGACACCCCAGATGTGCGACGAAGCGGATCTGATTTTGGTCATGGAGCCGGCACATATCGACATGGTTGCCGACATTCAGCCATCTGCACGCAGCAAAGCTTTTTTGCTTGCCCAATGGCTACCGAAAAAAAATATACCCGACCCATTCAAACAAAGCAGCGAAATGTTCGAAGCGGTCTTTCTACAAATCGAACAAGCCGCCGACACATGGGCGGATAAACTGAGCGGACAGGCAGAGCAATAATCTCAACTTCCGCACAACAGAACCCGTTTAAGAAGAAAGTCTACTGATGTACAAACAATATCCCTCATCAGCCCCTGCCGGCAACGACGAAATCGACTTCGGCCAACAAATGCAAAGCCTGTGGCAAAACAAAAACAAAATCGCCGCCGCAATCTTAGCAGGCGGATTGGCAGGTGCCGTAATCGGTTTGGCCTCCACCCCGCTCTATCGTGCCGATGCCATGTTGGAAATCGAAACCAAACAAAACCAAATCCTAACCGAAATCAACAACATGCTTTCCAACGAACCTGCCCCGTCCGAAGCAGAAGTGGAGCTCGTTCAATCTCGTTTGGTATTGGGCAAAACCGTTGAAGACCTACAACTCGACCAAGAAGTCAAAGCCACCTACTTCCCGATTTTCGGGAATATGGTGCACAACCTCAGCGGCAGCGACGACCCGATGTTAAAAATCGGCGCATTCACCGTTTCTGAGGACTGGATTAACAAACCTTTCAAACTGACCGTTAAAGACAGCAAAACCTATCTGCTGACACTCCCTGACGGTACAACTAAAGAAGGCCGCGTCGGCGCGCCCCTTAAAGTCAATAATGAAACCGTTCTAAAAGTCGACCGCATTCTTGCTGAGGCAGAGCAAGATTTCGAGCTGACCAAATTCTCCAAACTCAGCGCTATCGAAAACCTAAAAAACAAGCTCTCGGTCATCAGTAAAGGTAAAACCAGCCCTATCATCAACCTGTCTTATACCGATACCGATCCTAAAAAAACCAGCACTATTCTCAACAGCATCGCCGACAATTACGTCTCCCAAAACCGTGAACGAGACGTTCAAGTCGCGTCCAGCGGCTTGGCATTCATCAGCGAAGAATTACCTCGTCTGAAAGAAACCTTGCAAGACGCAGAAAACAAACTCAACGCCTATCGCGAACGCTCCGGTTCGCTCGATATTCCGCTTGAGTCCAAAGGCGCGCTTGAAAGCCTGACCAGCATCGAAACCCAAATCACCTTGCTCAAAACCGAAGAAGCGGGTTTGGCAGAACTGTACACTCCGGAACACCCTTCCTATAAAGCCGTTTTGGATAAACTGGCGGTACTCGAACGCGCCAAGAGCAAAATCAACCAGCAAATTGCCGGCCTGCCCAACACCCAACAGGAAGTCATCCGTCTGACCCGCGACGTAGAAACCAACCAAGCAACCTACGTCCAACTCTTGGCGAAACAACAAGAACTCAACATCATGAAAGCCAGTGCGCAAGGCAACGTCCGCATCGTTGACCATGCCTACACGCCGGAAAAACCGATCGCCCCGCGTAAAGCCGTTATCGCCGCATTGGGCGCGCTTGCCGCAGGCGCACTTGCCTCCATGTGGTTCCTGCTGCAAGGCCGTATGCGCCGCGGCATTACGTCGTCTGAAGAAATCGAAGCCCTCGATCTCGAAGTCTCAGCCCTTATCCCACATTCAAAAACCCAGCAAAAACGCGACATTATCAAGCGCAAGTTCAAATCGCTCCAAGGCCGTTCCAACTATCTTTTGGCAAACGAGGACAGTACCGACATCGCCGTCGAAGCCATTCGTGCCCTGCGTACCAACATCTACTTCTCCATGCTGGACGCACGCAATAATATCCTCATGATTACCGGTGCAGCTCCTGAAGCAGGTAAATCCTTCATTTCCGCCAACCTCGCCACCGTGATGGCACAGTCAGGTAAACGCATATTGCTGATTGATACCGATATGCGCAAAGGCTATCTGGATCAGTTGCTGAACGTAACACCCGAATTCGGCCTGTCCGATATTCTATCCGGGGAGGTTTCCCCTGCACAGGCTGTTACTCAAACCAACATTCCTAACCTGCACCTCATCAGCACCGGCAGCTATCCTAAAAATCCGTCCGAGCTGCTGATGGACAACCGTTTCAAAGAACTGTTGTCAAACGCGCAAAAACGTTACGATTACATCATCATCGACACTCCGCCCGTTTTAGCGGTAACCGATGCCGTCGTTGTCGGACAACATGCAGGCACAGTCCTTCTGGTCAGCCGCTACGGCAATACGACTACCAAAGAGCTGGCTATCAGTGCAGAACGCCTGCGTCAAAACAAAATCACCATCAAAGGCGTTATCCTCAATGGTATAAAACGCGAGGCAAACAGCACTTACGACTACTACTATTCTTACATAACGCCTACCGAAGGCAAAAAAACAGCCAAGAAAACTACGTCAGAAAAACCAAGAGCCTGACGATAGGTAAAGCTTGTTGTCAAAAAGGTCGTCTGAAAATTTTCAGACGACCTTTTTTATCATCAACACAATCAATTCAAAGAAAAGCCCAAATCTCCATCATTTTTGCCATAGCCTGTCCCGCGTAGCAGGGTGCAATGTCAACATGGGTATTTTCGCAATAAATATCAACAAGGTATCATACTGCCATCAGATTTTGCTTAACGGCTTTTCAGACGACGTTTCCAATCTCTTTGTAAAACTGCCGTTCAGCCCATCAGCCAAACCACCAAATGCACCATACTCGGCCCGATGATGACCATAAACAGCCCCGCCAATATCATGGTCAGGCTCGCCATCACACCTTCGGTTTCGTGGCGTTGTCCGGCGCGGGAAGTGCCGAAGCCGTGGGCGGCGTTGCCCAGTGCGACACCGTTGGCGGTGTGGAAGCGGATGCGAGTGAACGCTAAAAACAAATCACCAAATATCATGCCGACGAAGCCGGTGATGATGGTGAACAGCGACACCAGCGAAGCCGAGCCGTGGATTTCACTTGCCAATACGACGGCAAACGGCGTGGAAATCGAGCGCGCCATCAGGCTGTTGGTGACTTCGCTGTCGAAGTGGAACATATTGCCCATCAAAAACGCGCTGGCAACGCCGACGAACATGCCGACCATAATCGCTATCGACAGGATGGGAAGCTGGCGGCGGATGACTTCGCGGTTTTCATAAATCGGGATGGCGAAGGCGACCGTTACTGGCGTGAGCAGGAAAACGATGCTTTGCGTGTATTTGTGGTAAGTATCGTAGGAAATGCCTAAAAGCAGCATCAGGATGATGGTGCTGACCGAGACGGTAACGACGGGCGAGAAAATCATCAGCGGTTTTTTGCGGTAGATTTTTTTCGCCACAAAATAGGCGAAACAAGTCCAAGCGAAGCAGGTAAGCGCGGCGTAATCCATTTTAATTCCCTATCAGGCGTGCAATTTTTTATGCAGGCGGCGTTTCCAGCGGTAGCAGAAATTTAGCGTCAGCGCCGTGATGATCATCACTAGCGCGGTGCCGACGACGATGGTCAGCACGAGCTGCCAGCCTTCCGACATCAGCAAATCGCGGTACTGCAACACGGATACCATAATCGGGATGAAGAAGAACACCAGTTCGCCCAACACCCATTTTGCGCCACGCTCGACCATGCCGGTTTTAATCACGCCGCTGCCCAACAGGGCCAACATTAAAAACAGGCCCAATACGCCCGAAGATACGGGAAGGTGGGTAAAACGCACTACGGCTTCCGATACGACCCATACTGAGCCGACAATGGCCAGTTGCAAGGCCGTCTGAAAAATTCTGCTGAAAGAATCCATGATGTTTAGTAGTAATCGATATAGTTGTTTGAGGTAATGTCGGGTGCAATGCCTGCATCCGCAAAAAGCTTGATTATAGGGGTTTCCTTTACGCATAATATGAATTATCTGCATCAAAATCATGCTCAAGAGGAATAATGGACTTCAAAAGCCTGCACTGTTTCGCCGAACTCGTGCGCCTGCAAAGTTTCTCCGCCGCCGCATCCGCGCTCAACCTGACCCAGCCCACCGTCAGCAAAACCATACAGGCATTGGAAGAAGAGCTGGGCGTACCGCTGCTGGTTAAAGAAAACGGTCGCAAAAAACGCCAAGTCGCCACCACACCCATCGGCGAAGAGGTGTACCGCCACGCGCTGAACCTCCTGCACGAACGCGACCTGCTGCTCGCACGTATCGACGACTACCACCACATCAAAAGCGGCACGCTGCGGCTGGGTTTGGCACTGCTCGGCAGCGATCTGCTCAGCAACGCCCTGTTCCGTTTCCGCCGCCAATGGCCCGGCATCGAACTGACCTTCCTCGAACAAGGTTCGCTCGCCATCGAACAATCCCTGCGCAACAACGAACTCGACGCCGGACAACTGCTCGCCCCCGTCCACGAAGACTTCGACAGCATTACCCTCTGCGACTACCCGCTCGTCGTCCTCATGCCGCGCGCCCAAGCCCGCCATGCCGCCCTCAGCCTCAAAAGCCTGCAACACGAACCGTTTATCCTCTTCGGCTCAGGCTTTTCCCTCAACGAAACCATCCAAACCGCCTGCCGCAGCCAAGGCTTCACGCCCAACGTCGTCTGCCGCACCGGACAATGGGACCTGCTCGCCGACATGGTGGCGCACCATATGGGCATCGCCCTTCTGCCCGAATACTACGCCCGCAAAATCAACCCCGACACTTTCGCCGCCGTCCCGCTGACCGAACCCGAAATCCGCTGGCAACTGACGATGGCTTGGAAAAAACACCAGCGTCCCACCCCCGCGCTCAGGGCTTGGCTGGACATCGTCAGGGAAGAGTTCAGGAAATAGAAAAAGGTCGTCTGAAAACGGTTTTCAGACGACCTCATCGGGAAAATCTACGGAACAAAAAGATAAGGCAAACCACTTCGACAAACACAATAAGGAAATAGTTACGGATTGAGGAAGCAGGATATACACTGACCATCCGTTGTACCTCTGCTTGGGTAAAAAACCTTAAAATCCAGCCCGAACATAACACTATCCCCTTCAACCATCTGTTTCTAATGATGTAGTTTCCAAATCCAAAACACAGGAAAGCCGATGTTGCCACAACCAATCCGTAAAACATACTACCTCCCGACGGTGGGCTGTCGATAGGGGAATTAAAACAGAAAATATCCGTCTCGTCATTTCCACAACAGACCGCACTGTCCTGCATCATTTCAGACAGACACGTAAGAGAGATAAACCAAACCTAACGTAAAAGGTCGTCTGAAAAACCAAAATCAGATTTTCAGACGATATCTTTGCGCTTTTCCGTCTATAACGCTTCACCAAAATGTCACTATAATCCCCCCATTTTTTCTGTTACGTCGTCTGAAAATGTCTGAACCCATCTCCGATCGTAAAATCAAATTCGCCTTAGTCGGTTGCGGCCGTATTTCCAACAATCATTTCGGTTCTTTTGAATTGTTGCAGGAAGATTGCGAACTCGTTGCTGTATGCGACATCGATCCTGCCGCGCTTGCAACAGCGGTCAAGCGCACTGGTGCGAAAGGCTATACCTGCTATACGGAAATGCTCGCCGAAACCGATGCCGACGTAATCGTCATCACCACGCCGTCCGGTTTGCATCCCGAACAGGCAGTTGAGGCATTGGAAGCGGGTTTTCACGTCGTTACCGAAAAGCCGATGGCAACCTGCTTTACGGACGGTGAACGCATGGTTCAAGCCTCCGATAAAGCGGGCAAACGCTTGTTTGTGGTGAAACAAAACCGCCTCAACGCCACGCTGCAACTGCTCAAACGCGCGGTCACGGAACAACGCTTCGGCAAAATCTATATGGTGCATTTGAATGTTTTTTGGACGCGCCCGCAGTCGTATTACGACCAAGGGGGTGGTTGGCGCGGCACTTGGAAGCTGGACGGTGGCGCGTTCATGAACCAAGCCAGCCACTACGTCGATTTGATGGAATGGCTCATCGGCCCGGTGGCGGAAGTGCAGGCGATGATTGCGACCCACCGCAAAATTGAAGCCGAAGACACAGGCGTGATGAACCTCCGTTGGCGCGACGGCACGTTCGGTTCGATGGCGGTAACCATGTGTACCTATCCGAAAAACCTCGAAGGCTCGATTACCATTTTGGGCGAAACCGGCACGGTACGCATCGGCGGCATGGCGGTGAACGAAATTCAGGAATGGAATTTTGCCAATGAACGTGATTACGACGAGCAGGTCAAAACCGCCAATTACGAAACCACGTCGGTGTACGGTTTCGGACATCCGCTGTATTATCGGAATGTTGTCGATGTGTTGCGCGGCAAGGCCGATCCTGTTGTCGATGGGCGCGAAGGCTTGAAATCGCTGGAGCTGATTAACGCCGCCTACCTTTCTGCACACAACCGTCAAACGGTTTCGCTGCCGCTGGTCTTGCAAACTTTGCGAACGTTTGACCATTCTGATTGTCCGAAAGGAAGCCCCTTCCATACTCAATCAAAGGAATCATCATGATACTGACCCGCGAACAAGCCCTCGAAATTTTCAAACGCCGCGTTTCCGTCCGCTATTACGACCCCGCGCGCAAAATCAGTGCCGAAGATTTTGCCGCCGTCCTTGATTTCGGCCGCCTTTCGCCCAGCTCCGTCGGCTGCGAGCCGTGGCAGTTTGTGGTTGTGCAGAACACAGCATTGCGCGAAAAAATCAAACCCTTTGCTTGGGGGATGCAGGCTTCCATTTTGGAGGCCAGCCATGTCGTTTTCCTATTGGCACGAAAACACGCCCGCTACGACAGTCCCGCTTTTGAAGAAATGATGGACAGACGCGGTCTGACCGCTGAAGAGAGGGCGGGCGCATTTGAACGCTACCGCCGTTTCCAAACCCACGATATGCCCATCGCCGACGACGAACGCGCCCTGTTTGACTGGGCAAGCAAGCAAACCTACATCGCGCTGGGCAATATGCTCACCGGCGCGGCGATGCTCGGCATCGATTCTTGCGCCATTGAAGGTATGGAGTATGCTGAAGTGGAAAAAATCCTTGCCGAAGCCAGATTGCTCGATCCTGAGAATTACGGCTTATCCGTCGCCGCAACCTTCGGCTACCGTGTGCGCGACATTAACCCGAAACCGCGCCGCGATGCGTCGGAAACAGTGATTTGGGCGGAGTAGCGCCGATTAAATCTAAAGGGCTGAACAGCAATCACAGTATCGTTTCAAACAGATACTTTTGAAAGCCCTCAAAGCAAATCCTGTGATTTCTGTTTCTCTTTCAAACAAAGAAAAAGGTCGTCTGAAATCTGTTTCAGACGACCTTTTCGATATTGATCTGAATAGTTAACGGATTTTCAGCGTACTCAATCCGATTAACACCAAGACGATGGTGATAATCCAGAAGCGGACGACGACTTGGGTTTCTTTCCAGCCTTTTTGTTCGTAGTGGTGGTGGATAGGCGCCATCAGGAAGATGCGTTTTTTGGTTTTCTTATACCAGCCGACCTGAAGCATGACGGACACGGCTTCAACGACGAACAGGCCGCCCATGATGACGAGGACGAACTCTTGGCGGACGATGACAGCAACGGTACCGAGTGCCGCGCCCAATGCCAGCGCACCGACGTCGCCCATAAAGACTTGCGCGGGATAGGCGTTGAACCATAAAAATCCGAGACACGCGCCGCACATGGCGGTACAGAAAATCACGACTTCGTTCGCGCCTGCGACATAAGGCAGTTGCAGGTATTGGGCGAATTGCGAGTGTCCGCTGGCGTAGGCGAAGATGGCGAGGCCGGCGGCGACGAGGACGACGGGGAAGGCGGCAAGTCCGTCAAGACCGTCGGTTAGGTTGACGGCGTTGGAAGTGCCGACGATGGTCAGATAGGTCAGAACGACGAAGCCGACCACGCCCAGCGGCAAGGCGACTTGTTTGAAGAAGGGGACGATGAGGATGTTGTTGGAGCTATTGGAAGCAAGGTAAAACAGGGCAAGCGCGGCGATGATGGCGACGCTCGACTGCCACACCATTTTGAATTTGGGAGAAACGCCGTTGGGGTCTTTATAGACGACTTTGCGCCAGTCGTCGTAAAAACCGAGCGCACCCGTGGCGAGCAATACGCCCAAGAGAATCCAAATATACGGGTTTGCCCAGTTGCCCCACAAAATTGTGGACACGGTGATGGCGGTCAGAATCAGCGAACCGCCCATGGTCGGCGTGCCGTTTTTGATGAGGTGGGTTTGCGGCCCGTCGGTGCGTACCGCCTGCCCGACTTTCAACTGCGTCAGTTTACGGATGGTCCACGGACCGAGCAGCAGGGAAAACGCCAAGGCGGTCAAGGCTGCCATGACGGCGCGGAATGTGGTGTATTGAAAGATATTCAGACCGGACAACCAGTTACTGAAATGTGCAAGCCATAAAAACATGGGGCTTCCTTTTGTTTTTGTTGTTACATTGGGCTTATCGCCCGTTTTAAAGTTTGGTTTTTGGGTCGTCTGAAAAAGTTTCAGACGACCTTTGTTGATTATCAAGCTGCTTATGACAGTCAGCGCCTGCTGAAGTTCACTCTCTATGCTGGTTTCTGACAAACCCGTTATCCGTTGTTTAGAGAGATGGCAACATTATTGAGTAGCAGCGGCGTTAGCGTCTTTCTCAATCACGCAAATCGGATAATTTCCCGGATTTTTGCCGCCGCCCAAGTCCAAACAGGTATCTTCATAAATAAATGCCTGTACTTTCATTCCGGCATAAAACGTGGCAATCAGCAAACTAGCCAATAGAAAAATCTTTTTCATATTTCTGACGGTCTTTTCAAGTTTTATTTTCTTGAGTCTGAAAATAATCTTTAGGATGTAAGTAAAATAGGCTATAACAAATTGCAGCACGAATAACAACATCCGGCCATGACAACCAACTTGCCCAACTCACAGTTAAATAATTGACTGTATTGTAAACGATATACAGAATGCAACTAAATAGCCACAACCTACGCGCCCAATCCTTACCTCTCCATAGTCCAACAGCAGTAACCAGCATCAATATGACTTGCACAAGCAAATAAAAATTTCCTAACCAAAACCAAAGTAAACGTCCACTTGTGATTTCGTATGCTGTCCTTATTGTCTCAAATCCTACATTTTCGATGTAAAGCCACACTGTCGCAGGCCATAAAACTGCTGCCACTACTATCATCCCAACGATAACTTGCAACAGTATAGGTCGTTTTCTTTTCTGCCCCATTTTCAGACGACCTCTTTATCCGTCAACGCCTCGACGACTTCTTCCATCTTCATAAAGCGCGAACCTTTCACCAATACGGTGGCGTGTTCGGGCAAATTGTGGCTCAACACTTGAATCAGCGGGTCTTTGGCAGCGAACCACAAACCGTCCGCGCCAAACGTTTCCGCCGCTTCGACGCTGTTGTCGCCGACAAAATAAGCCGCTTCGATGCCTTGGTCGCGGGCGTACGCGCCGACCTCGGCGTGCATGGCGGCGGCTTCATCCTCGCCCAGTTCGCCCATATCGCCCATCACAAAAATACGCGGCGAAGGCATACGCGCCAACACGTCAATCGCGGCTTTCATGCTGTCGGGGTTTGCATTGTAAGTATCGTCAATCAGGGTCGCGCCTTTGATGCCGGCTTTGACGTTCAGACGACCTTTGATATTGCTGAAGCCTTTCAAACCTTCCGCCACATCGTCCAAACTCAAACCCGCAGCCAAAGCCAGCGCGGCAGCAGCAGCGGCGTTGTGAACATTGTGGCGGCCGGGAACAGGTAGCATCACGGCTGTGCGCTCGTCGCCGCACACCAAATCAAATTCGCACGACAAAGGTTTCAGCACGATATTTTCCGCGTGGACATCGCCGCTATCGACGCCGAAAGTCTGTTGCTGATGACCTTGGGAGCTCGTCTGAAACACGGCGGCATGTTCGTCTTCGCACGGAATCAAAGCCAATCCGTTCTCGCCCAAGCCTTGATAAATCTCGCTTTTCGCTTGGGCAATATCGAGCGTACCGTCAAAACCGCAGCCGACATGGGCGCGCAGGGCGTTGTTGACCAAAACGGCATCGGGTTTGGCAATTTGCGTCAAAACCGCCAGTTCGCCGAAATGGTTCATACCCATTTCGATCACGGCATAGCAGTGTTTTTCGTTTAATTTCAACAAAGTCAGCGGCAGCCCAATATGGTTGTTGAAGTTGCCCGCCGTCGCCAAAACGGCATCATCGCCGAAACGGCGGCGCAATACCGCAGCCAGCATTTCCTTCACCGTCGTCTTGCCGCCCGAGCCGGTAATGCCGAATACAAACGGGTTCACATTATCGCGCCATGCCTTCGCCAGCGTTTGCAATGCGGCAAGTGTGTCATCAACTTTCAACGCGCCATCCAAAGCAGCGCAATCTTCGCGCGAAACCACAACCGCCGCCGCACCCGCAGCCAATACGTCTTCAACAAAATCATGCGCGTCAAACCGCTCACCCGCCAAAGCAAAAAACACATCGCCCGCGCGGATGTCGCGACTGTCGGTTACGATGCGCGACACGGGTTTGTTTTCAGACGGCGTCGGAAGGTTGAGGGTCCGGCAGATGAAATTTAGGTCTAGTGGTTTCATGGTTTCTTTCGTTTGTTTTTTTCAAACAGGCATTTTGTTGCAAAGGCATTTTACACTTTGGCAGAAGGCAGCAACTCTTCGACGAGCACCTTTAAAGCACGCCTTCCTTCTCGATTTCTGGTACTGGGATGAGGTGCTCGGTAACATATTATTTCCTTATTACCTTCAAAAGAAAATTTTTCCAGTTTTCCCTTATTCAAGCCGTTTATGCCTTGATCCGAGCCGGACAAATCAGGAAAGCACTCCCTCCGCGCCGCTACGCCGCCGTCTCCGCTCACGAAAAGAATAATCTGTGGCTTTAAAATTTCAATTTGGGCACGTAACAATTTACAGGAAAGTGTTTTTATATCTTCGAACCAATCCGAATGTTTAGGATGTTTAGTTTTATAGTCCACCGCAAAAATATTAGCCCACAAGATGCCCTCATTCCCACTTCGCTTGGCAACCTTGCGGACGAAATTGAAAAATGTTGCTCCTTTTGTGTTTCTTTTTAAATCCCCAGTCAAATTCCGCCAAATAAAATCTTTGCTTAACGACATCAGTTGCCTTACATTTTCGGCATGATATTCATCAAATTTCTTGCTATCGTACCAACTTCGTGTTTCTCGACCGACAATCAGAATTTTATGTTCTGCGCTTTCATAATGCTCAGGGACAAAGCCCAAATGGATATTGGATAATTTATTGTCTTTATTGCTAATTGCACGCAATAAGTTCTGATGTTCCGGTTTGTTTAAAATCTCTACATACTTATTCAGCAATACTTCTTGTAAATCATTCACTTGACGTATTCCTGTACTATTGAAACCGATTTTCCCACACTCAGCTACCGATTTTTCCGTACTCCTGATAATCGGAGAAACACAATACGATGGTTTTACCGTTTTTACGGTAAGGGTGGCAGAGGCTGTAATGACCGTCTTCCGCTTCATAGCGCATTTCCTGGGTTTGTCCGGCAAATACTTTTTGCAGGTATTCGCGCCCCTTCAAATCCGGGGAATAGACATAGTCCGTTTTCTTGACCGCCACTTTCTCACCATTTCGATTCACGACGAAATTATCGCCACCTTCTGCATTCTGATTGGCGGCAGGCACGACTTCGTCACTCAGGGTAAGACGGGTGGAGTCGGCTGAAAAAGCCAGATAAACCGGTTTGTTGCCGATCTTATCCGGCACGATAATCATGGCAGCGTTGAACGAAGAATCATCTTTAGCCATCAAATCCAAGATTTCCGACGTTTTTCTGATATACGCCAAGTCAAAACGGTAATCGGCCAACGCATCGAGTTGAGCAGAATTGTCTTTGACGATGCGCTCCGACGATTGGATTAAGATATCGCGTTTTTGTTGAATAGTCAGGTAATTGCCGCCGAACAGCAACACCGCCAAAATAGGAAATACCGCCAACAGCAGATATACGGTTTTCCTACCGCCACGGACTTCTTCTTCCTGCCCGCGCTCGGCAATACGGGTCAGATTCAACATGATGTTCAGCATCAACGTGCCGCCCATCACAGCCAAAATCCCCAAAATACTCATCAGGAAAATTTCTGTAATGTGTTCACGGAACACCTTGAGTCCGAAGACTTGAATCAATATCAACGCGAACACCCAGTACACCAGCAGTGTCACTGCTACCATACCGATGATGTTCGTTGCCTTGACCAATTTTTTTGCGTTCATCTCTTCACTCTTTTTTCAGACGACCTATTTGTCCTGATTAATCAACGGATAGGGATTGATCGCTCCGTTTGGTAAATACACGCCATAATGCAGGTGCGCCGGTGTGGTTTTGGCGTTACCGGTTTTACCGACATAGCCGATGACTTGCCCTTCTTTCACGCGGTCGTACAGACGGACGCGGGCGAATTTGTTGAGGTGGGCATAATAGTGCCATGCGCCCGGTCCTTGTATGCCGATGACTTTGCCACCCAATCGGTTGCGCCCGATTTTGGTGACGATACCGGGCGTCGTACTGCGTATCGGCGTGTTTTTCTTGGCGAAAATATCCACGCCTTCATGTCTGCGCCCCTGACTGCGCGCTGCGCCCCAAGTGTCGTCAAAACGCTTGCCTTTAACGGGATTGGGCAGGCTTTGCGCCGTCGGCGGTTCTTTCGCCCTCAGCTCGGCAATTTCGGCGTTCGGGCGCGGCAGTTGTTTGATGGTACAGCCTGCAAATAAAATCATGGCTGCACTAATTAAAAGGGTTTTTGTCGGCATTTTCAGCATCAAATCGGTCTCCTTGTTTTTCAGACGGCCTCTTGAAATGATAATTAGAGGCCGTCTGAAACAACTGCGATAGGTTTAATAGCTGACGTGCCGTAATGCGTGTGTCTGTTGTTTTTATCGTGGGTATAAACGTTTTCAGACGACCTTGATGACCTTCAGGCCGTCTGAAAACTTTGGTACCCGTTGTTATCTCCGCTCTGCCAATGCTTTCTCTGCCACTTCAAAATCAGAAAAATGATGTTTCACTCCCTGCATGTCCTGATAATTTTCGTGTCCTTTGCCGGCAATCAGGATGATGTCGTTTGCGGCGGCACGTTCGACTGCGTAACTGATAGCGGCGGCGCGGTCGGCTTCGACGCATTCGGGCGCGGGAACGGCGGGCAGGATGTCGTTGATGATGTCTTGCGGATTTTCCAAACGCGGGTTATCGCTGGTGACGACGACTTTGTCTGCACCCTGTACGGCTGCTGCTCCCATTAGCGGGCGTTTGCCGCGGTCGCGGTTGCCGCCGCAGCCAAATACGCACCACAAAACCGCACCCTGCGGTTTGATTTCCTGCAAGGTGGAGAGTGCTTTTTCCAATGCGTCGGGTGTGTGGGCGTAATCGACGACGACCAAGGGTTTGCCGCTGTTCATGATGCAATCCATACGGCCTGAGGCGGGACGGATTTTTGCCAACACATCCAATACTTTATCAAGCGGATAGCCGTTGGCACAAAGCAAGGCGATGCAGGCGGCGAGATTTTGCGCGTTGAACCGTCCGAGCAGGCGCGTGCGGCAGCGGCCTTCACCCCACGGGGTTTGGAATACGGCTTCCATGCCGTCTGAAGAAGCGGTGAAATGAACAATGCGGATGTCGGCGTGTTCGCTGAAGCCGTAGCCGTAAACAGCCAAATCGGAACAGTCTTTTTTCAGACGACCTATGAATTCTGCGCCGTATTCGTCATCCACGTTGATAATGGCGTGTTTCAAGCCGTGCCAGTAAAACAGGCGCGACTTGATGGCACCGTAGGCTTCCATCGTGCCGTGGTAGTCGAGGTGGTCTCGGGTGAGGTTGGTGAAGATTGCGCTGCGGAATGGCACGCCGTTGACGCGCGACTGGTCAAGACCGTGGCTGGAGACTTCCATCGCGGCGGCTGTCGCGCCTTGTTGACGGAAACGGTAGAGCAGGGTTTGGACATCGACGGGGGCGGGGGTGGTGTGCGTGGTTTCTTCCAATGCGCCCCAAAAGCCGTTGCCGACCGTGCCGATAATGGCGGTTTTTTCGCCCAACAAATCGGCGGCTTGCGCCAGCCATTGTGTGATGGAAGTTTTGCCGTTGGTACCGGTTACACCCCAGACTTTGAGGTCGTCTGAAACGTTGCCGTAAACTTGCGCTGCCAACATGCCGGCACGGTGTTTCAAATCTTTGATGCCTTGATTGGGGACTTTCCATTCGGGATTCCACGCAAATTTGCCGTCGTCGTCCCAAAAAACAAAAGCCGCGCCGTTGGCAATGGCTGCGGGGATATAACTGCGGCCGTCCGTATATTCGCCCTGACAGGCGACAAAAATATCACCTTGTTTAATTTGACGGCTGTCTGAATGCAACAAACGCCCTGCTGCGTTTGCACACAGCAGAGGCGGAATGTTGGTTTCAGCTAAAGGGGTTAACTTGCTGAACATAAAATAATCTCGTTGATACTCGGATTAAGACGGTGTTTTAACGGCTGCAACATTGGTCAGAGGCTTGGTGGGGGAAACGCCCAAGATATTCAGGCTGCCGCCCATGACTTGTTTGAAGACCGGACCCGCCACTACGCCGCCGTAGTAACCGTTTGCAGTCGGTTCGTCGATGGTTACCGCCACAATCACACGGGGATTTTTGGCAGGAGCAAAACCGATGAAAGTTGCGACGTGTTTGTTATCAACGTAACGTCCGTTGACCAACTTACGCGCTGTACCGGTTTTCGCGCCGACGTCGAAACCATCTACCGCACCCGCCGTACCCGTACCGCCGGGCTCGGTTACAGACACCATCAAATCACGAACTTCACGCGCGGTCGAAGCTTTAATCACGCGTTTGCCTTTGGGCGCAACCGCCTGTTTCTCAAAGCTGACCGGCAACAATTCGCCGTCATGTGTCAACATGGTATAAGCACGCGCCAATTGAAGCAGGCTCAATTGCAAGCCGTAACCGAAAGACATGGTTGCCTGTTCAATCGGCTGCCATCTGCGCCAGCTTCTCAAAAGACCGGCCGTCTCACCTGGGAAACCGGAGTGCATCCGCACGCCCACACCCAAATCATGATAAAAATCATACATTTCTTTAGGCGTGAATTTTGTAGACAGTTTACTGGTGCCGACGTTGGAAGATTTTTGCATAATGCCGCGCACATCCAAAGTAGGATACACATGGGTATCGCGTACGGTAGCGGGACCAATTTTATAAGGCATGGTGTTAAAACGATCAGCCACACCGACTTTGCCGGAATCCAGTGCTTTAGCAATTGTAAACGGCTTCATCGCGGAACCCGGCTCAATCATATCGGTAACGGCGCGATTGCGGCGTTGTTCGCTATC
Source organism: Neisseria flava (assembly GCF_982712965.1). Taxonomy (NCBI): domain Bacteria; kingdom Pseudomonadati; phylum Pseudomonadota; class Betaproteobacteria; order Neisseriales; family Neisseriaceae; genus Neisseria; species Neisseria flava. The sequence continues at coordinate 41,133 of NZ_CEXQBZ010000112.1, forward strand.
GGCGCTGCCCGGTTGGTTGGGATCATAGGCAGGGCTGTTGACCAAAGCCAAGATTTCGCCGGTTTGTGCATCCAATACCACAACCGTACCTGCTTTGGCTTTGTGATAAGCCACTGCTTTATTCAGCTCATCATAGGCAAGCGTTTGAATACGTTGATCCAAAGACAAAACCATGTCCTGCCCGTTTTTCGGATCGCTGTTCCGCGGAGAATCCAAACTATCGACGATATTGCCTTTATTGTCGCGCAAAACCACTTTCGCGCCGTCCGCACCATGCAGACTGTCTTCTCGCGACAATTCCAAGCCTTCCTGACCTTTGCCGTCGATATTGGTAAAACCGATAACGTGTGCGAACAGGTTACCCATCGGATAATGGCGTTTCAGTTCTTTTTGGAATGCCAAGCCTTTAATGCCCAAAGCTTTAATTTCTTCCGCTTTTTCTTGGCTGAGTTGGCGCTTCAGATAAATAAAATCTTTATCTTTTTTCGCCAATTTTTCCTGCAACGCCTCAACAGGCAGATCAACAATAGCCGCCAACTTAGCCATCTGTTCAGCAGTCGGCATTTCTTCCATACCGGAAGGCATGGCATACAAGGATTCAGTCGGTGCACTCAACGCCAAAGTCGCGCCGTTACGGTCCGTAATCATGCCGCGCGACGCAGGTAGAGTCAGGGTACGGACAAAACGCTGATCACCCTGATTTTTCAAAAACTCATGCTGCGTGGTTTGCAGATAAATACCGCGCCCGAGCAATGCAGTAAAAGCAAGTGCCATACACCCCAAAACAATACGGATACGCCCGTCGCTGGTAACGGGTTTTTTGATTTTTTCGACCTTAGGCAGCATCCGAGGCTTATATTCGTTCTTAATCAACATTTTAAAGTTCTCATATATTATGTTTGCCGAACCCGTGTTCCGCATACCGACGAATATCTTCTCTATTTGCCGGCTTTATCATTATTAATATTATTTTTTTCTTTCCACCATCACAGTATTGCCCGCACTAGGCGGTTTGAGGCGCTGCTTCTCAGCAGCCACCTTAATCAGCTTGTGGTTCGCCAGCCGCGCCTGATCCAATTTCAAGCGTGCATAGTCCTGATCAAGCTTAATTTCCTGCTTTTGCGCTTTATCCAAAGCGATGAAGTGCAAACGCGATTGGTCTTGCACGGTGACCACCGCAAAAGCAGATACCGACACCAAGACCAACAAAAGGATATTTAATTTATTCATTATTTTCAGACGACCTCAATCTGTTTGTTCCGAGGACACCTGCCCCACATAATGCTTATTCTGTAATCTCACCGCCCGTCCGCTCCGCGACTCGTAAAACTGCGCTGCGCGCCCGCGGGTTGAAGGCGGTTTCCTCAACACCCGGCTTTATCGCCTTTCCCACCGACTTTAACGGCGGCAGAGGCAAATCCGCTTCTTTTACTGCCGCCCAACGCGGCAAGGGAGGATGTTGCGAATACTTCTTGACAAACTGTTTCACGATGCGGTCTTCAAGCGAATGGAACGCAATAACCGCCAAACGTCCGCCTTGCTTCAGACGACCCATCACTTGCGGCAGAACCGCCTCTACCTCTTCGAGCTCGCGGTTAATAAAGATGCGAACTGCCTGGAAGGTGCGCGTCGCAGGGTCTTGCCCCCGCTCACGAGTACGGACGTTTTGTGCCACGAGCTGCGCCAGCTTGCGGGTTGTATCGATCGGACTTTCTGTCCGTTGCGCAACAATGGCGCGCGCAATCTGGCGACTAAACCGCTCTTCACCATAATTCTTGATAACCTCGTGCAAATCCTGTTCCGATGCTGTTGCAATCCATTCTGCAGCGGACATTCCCCGCGTCGGATCCATGCGCATATCCAAAGGTGCATCAAAACGGAAACTGAAACCTCGTGCGCCGTCATCTATCTGCGGGGACGAAATCCCCAAATCAAACAACGCACCATCTATCTCTTCAATACCCAGCTTATCCAAGGTCGTCTGAAAACTTGAAAATCCGTCATGGACTACCGTAACTCGCCCATCCTGCTCGGCCAGCTTTTGCGCAGCTTCAATCGCTTGCGGGTCTTTATCAAACACAATCAGACGACCTTGACTGCCCAGACGGGACAAAATCAATCGGGAGTGCCCTCCCCTGCCGAACGTCCCATCTACATAAATACCGTCTTCACGAACCGCCAGAGCATCAACCGCCTCATTTAACAAAACGGTGATATGTTGATATTCAGCATTACTCACAATTGCAAATCCGTCTGACTTAATTGGAATGCCAACTCTTCAGGATCATCATCCAAAGCCTGAGTCATTTCAGCTTCCCATTGATCACGGCCCCACAATTCCAAACGGTTGGCGCGACCGACCAAGGTAACGTCTTTTTCAAAATCCACCCGTTTGCGCAGATTGGCAGGAATCAGTACGCGGCCGGCGCTGTCCCATTCCAGCGTATCCGCATTATGCAGCAGCAGATTTTGATAACGCTGCAACATCGGATTTCCTGCCGTTTTCAGGTGCAAAAGCTGCTCGGCAACCTTTGCCCATTCAGCTTCTGGGTACATCAACAATTTTTCACGGGAATCCAAAGTAACCACAATCGACGGCGTATAATGGCGCAGCAAAATATCGCGGAACTTGGCAGGAATTGCCAACCGCCCTTTGCTGTCAATACTCAATTCGTGAGCGCCACCAAACACAATTTCGTCCTATCGGTTTAAATCGGAATTTTTTGGGCAACGCAGACACTTTTACCCACATCGCCCCACTAGCCCACACTATAAAAAATTTTAACGCCTCGGTCAAATCGCCCTACTCTAAAATCCCAGTACATATGCAACAACAAAATCATTAAAAAACAGTATTTTAACCAAACAAGCACACAAGCCGAACCACCCATTTTACCCGATTTGGTTTTTGAAAACACAATATGTAGTATTAAAAATCTTATTTAGACACAATATATGGTATAAAAAAATGAAAAAACGCCCCTTTTCCGTTCACGTTATAATAGACAAATAAATTCACAAATTTTACATTATCTAACAGTTATGAAGGCACACCTCCCCCTCCCCTCCCCTGCCGCGCAAGCCTCAAGTTCCAAACTATTCGAAATCATCACACAGGAAATAAAAGCCCAAAATAACTGGATTCCTTTCTCACGATTCATGGAGCTTGCACTCTACACACCCGAATACGGTTACTACACCGGCGGCAGCCATAAAATCGGCACAGACGGCGATTTCATTACCGCCCCCACCCTCACCCCATTGTTCGGACAAACCCTCGCCCGACAACTTGCCGAACTACTCCCGCAAACTGCCGGCAACATCTACGAATTCGGTGCAGGTACAGGACATCTTGCCGCCACCTTATTGAAAAGCCTTTCAGACGACCTCAAGCATTACTACATCATCGAACTTTCCCCCGAACTTGCCGAACGCCAACGCCAATTCATCGCAGAACACACCACCCCGCAACTGACACAAAAAGTCATCCACCTGACCGAACTGCCCGAATCCTTCGACGGCATCATCATCGGCAACGAAGTCCTCGATGCCATGCCTGTCGAAATCATCCGCCGCAATCAAAACACCTTTCAACACATCGGTGTCTCCATTAACCCAGACGGACAGCTTGAACAAAGCCCGCAACCTTTGAAACAACCCGACCTACTCCGTTTAGCCGCCACCTATTTTCCCAAAACCGAACACCCCTACACTAGCGAGCTACACCCCGCCCAATACGCTTTTATCCTCACCCTCGCGCAGAAAATCACACGCGGTGGCATGATATTTATCGACTACGGTTTTGACGCCGCCCAGTATTACCACCCGCAACGCGACGAAGGCACGCTCATCGCCCACTACCGCCACCACACCATTCACGATCCGTTTTTCCATATCGGTCTGACCGACCTGACCGCCCATGTCAACTTTACCGACATTGCCCAAGCAGGCACTGACGGCGGACTGGATCTCATCGGCTACCTAGCTCAGTCCCATTTCCTATTCAACCTAGGCATTACCGACCTGCTGGCACAAATCGCTCCCCCAGGCACAGCAGACTACCTCCGCATCAGCACTGCCGTACAGAAATTGACTGACCAACACGAAATGGGAGAACTCTTCAAAGTCATCGCCTTTGGCAAAAACATCGACATCGACTGGACAGGTTTCCGCTTCGGCGACATCTGCCACAAACTTTGAAATACCCCTTGCAGCAAACCATCCTCCAAACGCACAGAGGTCGTCTGAAACGCAATTTCAGACGACCTCATCTATGCTTTATTCCATTAAAAAACAAAAACAAAACACAAAGTACAAAATAAAACTTGCCAAAAACTCAAAACAACATATAATAGCGACTTCACGAAACGGCGAATTAGCTCAGTCGGTTAGAGCAGAGGAATCATAATCCTTGTGTCCGGGGTTCGAGTCCCTGATTCGCCACCAAATTTCGGGGGTATAGCTCAGTTGGTAGAGCGCTTGCATGGCATGCAAGAGGTCAGCGGTTCGATCCCGCTTACCTCCACCAGATAAAAAAGACCTTGTTTAAACAAGGTCTTTTTTATTTATATATCTACCTATTTTATTTATATCCATCTATCCTTAAAACTTGATAAGCAGCCGATACAATATTCATTGAAACGACTAAAAACAGTTGTTGAGCCAATCTGGATGACCACATCTATTCTTTTGAGACCTTTGCAAAAATAGTCTGTTAACAAAATTTGACGCATAAAAATGTGCTAAAAAATTTTCAATTGGCTAAAACCTTTCTGATTTTGAGAAAAAAGTAGAAGAAATCAGGGAGGTTCTTCATTTTGAAAATGGTATTGAGCATAAAATTTTAATAACTCATGTTATTGCAAAGGTCTCCTATATTCTTTTATTCATCTATGTTCACACAAAAGGTCGTCTGAAAACCTTAAATGTAGAAAATCGTCGCGCTGTCTACACCACAGGTTAAGAGAAATAAGCCTGCAAGGCCTCAAACGGCGTATCGCCGTTCAAACTGCGGTGCGGCTTCACGGTGTTATAGAAATTAACAAAGCGGCACAACTCCTTTTGCCGATGTTCTGGACTGTCAAACGACTTGCGGCTTTAAGTGCGGGGTAAGGCGGGTGTTTTTGTGGATGTTCATGTTTTAATACTCTCCTGGAAATACTGTAAACAACGCTACTGGTTTCTACAGCTAATCTACGTCAGCCCCTAATTAAATCCATTTTTCATTTTGAAAATAAGATCTTGCCCAAGTGATTACTTTTTCCATTATATCTATACAATATCCTTTTTCTAATATAACCTCCTGAATCTCCCCTTTATAATCTCTAAATATGATTTTTTCCGAATGGTCGGCTGATACCAGCCAGCTATTTTGATTATCAAAAATATTTTCTTCTATATTTAAATAGGTTGAGTCATATAATTGATATTCCTCATAGGTTTCATCTCCGTTTAAGATCTTTTCCAAAATATTTTCTAATTTTTCCAAAATATATTGAGCATCTTGATTATAGATTGTAGAAGCATTGAATTGATTCAGGCTGCCTATTTTTACATTCAATGAATTTACCGCATCTAGAATGCTGATTGATTGATACTTCAATTCGGTCGGCAATATATAACCTTGAATAATATAATGAAATACTCCATCATTTTTCAAATCCTCCCCCCATTCCAGAAACCAATCTTCTACAAAATCAAATTGAATAGCAAATTTATATGGATCTCCAAAAATCATCATATCCTCCAAGATATATGTATATTAAACTAATTTTTGCTAACATCTTTTAATTTCTTAACATGTTGGAAATCGCGCTTACTTCAATGCTGCCAGACATTCCTTCACCAATGCCGGACCTTTATAAATCATGCCGCTGTACACTTGGACGGCGGTTGCGCCGAGACGGATTTTTTCGGCGGCGTCTTTACCGTTCATAATGCCGCCTACGCCGATAATCGGCAGCTTGCCGTCTATGTGTTCCGCCAATGTTTTCAGCACTCGGTTGCTTTTTTCGCGCACCGGAAGACCGCTTAGACCGCCCTGCTCGCCTGCGAGCGGATGGCTGCCGAGGCTTGATTTGTCGATGGTGGTATTGGTGGCGATGATGCCGTCCATTTCGACGGATTTGACGACGTGGGCGATATCTTCGATTTGCGCCTCATCCAAATCGGGAGCGATTTTGACGGCGAGCGGGACGTATTTTCCGTGTGCGGCGGCAAGCTGTGCCTGTTTGTTTTTGAGGGCTTCGAGTAACGCGCTCAATTCGTCGCCGCCTTGCAGTGCGCGGAGGTTTTTGGTGTTGGGCGAGGAAATATTGACGGTAATGTAACTTGCGTGTGCGTAGGCTTTTTCGAGGCAGATTAAATAGTCGTCGGCGGCGTTTTCGATGGGGGTTACGGCGTTTTTGCCGATGTTGATGCCCAACACGCCCTGATAACGGCTTTTTTCGATGTTTTGAATCATGGCGTCAATTCCGTGGTTGTTGAAGCCCATGCGGTTGATGATGCCTTGGTGTTCAGGAACGCGGAAGAGGCGCGGCTGCGGATTGCCGGGCTGCGGTTTGGGCGTTACCGTGCCGATTTCGAGGAAGCCGAAGCCGAGCGCGCCCAATGCGTCTATGTATTCGCCGTTTTTGTCGAGTCCGGCGGCCAGCCCGACCGGATTAGGCAGGCTGATGCCCATGAGCTTGACGGGCTTGATTCGGTTGTCGAAAATCGGAAGCAAACCGAGTTTATAAACTTTGTTGAGCGCGTCGAGAGTGAAATGGTGGGCTTTTTCGGCATCGAGTTTGAACAGCAGGCTGCGGGCTAGGGAATACATGGGTTTCTTTCGGATGATTGGCAAACCGCCGTATTTTACCCGAAACTGCCGTATTTTCCTGCCGGCCAAACAAATCTTCAAAGGAAATGCCGTTTTGAACCGTCTGAAAATCCGCTATACAATCATATCGATAACGTCGTCTGAAAGGATTCCTTATGAAGCCTGAACTGATTATTTTCGACTGGGACGGAACGCTCGCCGATACGACGCGCCCGATTATCCGTACGTTTCAACAAAGTTTTGCCGACTGCGGTTTAAAAGCCCCCGATGCGGATGCCATCCGCGCCTTAATCGGTTACAGCCTGCCCGAAATCATCTTCCGCCTTGCGCCTGATGCGGGCGAACACCTGCGCGAAGAATTGGCGGAAACCTATGCCGCGCATTATCTGAATCCGAACAATCACAATATGACCTTGTTCCCCGAAGCCATCCCTTGTTTGAACACTTTAAAACAACAAGGCTTTTGGCTTGCCGTAGCGACAGGCAAAGGGCGTACGGGTTTGGACCGTTCTATTATGCAGACAGGTACGGCGGATTTTTGGATGGCAACCGCCTGCGCAAGCGAATATGCGTCCAAACCCGCGCCCGATATGGTTTTTGCCTTATGTTCCGAATTGGGGCTGGAGCCTTCGCAAACTTTGATTGTCGGCGATACGACCCACGATTTGGATATGGCGGCAAATGCAAAAGCCCCTGCCGTTGCCGTACCGACCGGCGCACATACCGCCGCGCAACTGGCAACGCGGCCGCATTTGGCAATCTTGAACGATTTGTCCGAGCTGCCCGGCTTTATCGCGCGTTTATAATGCGCGGCCGTCATTTCGTTTTCTGATTTTGAAAAAAGGTCGTCTGAAAACGCGCTCCCTTTGTTTTCAGACGACCTTTTTGGCATGGACTCTTTATCGTCAGCCCGCGATAACGCGCTTTACCGCCTGCACCATATCGGCAACCGCGTTTTCAGCGGTATGCAGGTAAAGGGCGGGTTCGATCAGTTCCAATTCGTTGAGCAGTAATCTTTCGTCAATCAGCGTCCCGTCTATGCGGGCGTATGCCGGTATTTCAGGCAGCATGTCCAATATCTGCCGTGCGGTTTTGATTGCTTTTTCCGGCGGCGCGGCAGGGCTGACGGCGACTCCGTAGGCGGAATTGGCGCGCCATTCGCCTTGGGGCGGCATACGCAGCACGGCGTGGCTGAATCGCCCGTCCAAAAACACCAGCGAGGTTTCGCCCGCCGTTTCGATTTCGCGGATATAAGGTTGGACGATGACGCCTTGTGGATAATCCTCCGCCTTCAACGACACTTCGCCCGCCCTGATTTTTGCCACGCCGCGCCCGCTCTGCCCGATAACGGGTTTGACGACCGCTTCCCGCCAACCCCGATTCTCTAAAATGTCTTCCAATTTTTCTTTTTCAGACGACGTCTGCACGCTCGGAATCACGTCCGCCCCCCATTCTGCCAAATCGCACAAATAGCGTTTGCCCATGTTCCAACGCATCAGCCCGACGGGGTTGATAAATCTTTGCCCGCCCGCTTCCGCTTCGGTCAGCCACTGCCCAAACGTTTCAGGCTCCAACGCATAATCCCATGCGCACAAAGGCAGGATAAAGGCGGATTTCGGGCGGTTTTGCCAAGGCGCGAAGGCAGTGGGTATGCCGTCTCGTGTCAGCGCGTCCGCCAACGGCAGCAGGTTGGATGGCGGTTCGGGGTAGGCAAGGCAGGTGGTAATTATCAGCATGGCGGACTTTCGAAGAATAAAATGATTGAAGATTTACAAAGGTTTATGTCTTTGCTTGAGGTTTCAGACGACCTTTTATCGGGCAAACGGCAGGCGTTGTCTAAACAATAAACACCATCACGCTTGCAATAAAAAAAACTTCCCTGAATAACGGAACTTTTCCATTTATTTTAAATCTATTAGTCTCGCATATAAATAATAAAGATTCTTATTCATATGTAAATTACATATAACATTATTTATTAAAAGGATTTTACTCTAATGAAACTTTCGCGCTTCTCCTCCCTTGCCCTCGCCGCCACATTGGCATTCGGCACTGCCGCCGCCCATACCAAACCGGTTCAAATTACCGATGTCAACGGCCGCAAAGTAACCGTCGACCTGCCCGCCAAACGCGTGGTTTTGGGCTTTTATTATCAAGACTATATGGCCATCGGCGGCAAGGACGCGCTGAATAATGTGGTCGGCTTCTCCAAAGCGGTTTGGGCCGACTGGGCGCCGCCGAGCTGGGCGGCATTCAGCAAAGCCGTGCCCAAGTTGAACCAGCTTGCCGACGTGGGCGAAGTGGAAGTCGGCACGTTCTCCGTTGAAAAAGTATTGGCATTGAAACCCGATTTGCTGATTCTGGCAGACTGGCAGTACAAGGCTTTGGGTTCAGACCTCGCCCGCATCAACAAAGCGGGCATTCCGATTGTGGTGTTGGACTACAACGCGCAAACGGTCGCCAAACACATTCAATCAACCAAACTCATCGGCACGCTGACCGGCCAGCAGCAAAAAGCGGACAAGCTGGCGGCAGACTACAAACGCATCGCCGACACCATCCAGGCGCGCGTGAAAAAAGCCAACCTGCCCAAGCCCAAAGTGTATATCGAGTTCGGCAACAAAGGCCCTGCGGAACACAGCGTAACCTTCGGTAAGAGCATGTGGGGTTCGATGGCGACACTGGTCGGCGGCAACAATATCGCCGCTTCTTCGGTCGAGTTCTACGGTCCGATCAATCCTGAAAAAGTCCTCGCCGCCAAACCCGACGTCATCGTGATTACCGGCCGCGAAACCGAATTGAAGAAAAGCCCGACCGCCATGGTGATGGGCTGGGGCATTCCGAAAGCCGAAGCGGAAAAACGCTTGGCCGGTTTTGCCAAACGCGCCGGCTGGGCGAACCTGCCTGCGATTAAAAACAACCGCCTCTACGCCGCCTACCACGCCAATTCGCGCACACTCTCCGACGGCGCATCGATTCAATTTATGGCCAAAGCGATTTATCCGCAGTTGTTCAAAGACTTCAATCCTGAAAAGACTTATATCGACTTCTACCGCCAAAACCTGCCGGTTGTACCGAACGGTACGTTCTACCTGTATCCGAAAGGGCAATAAGGCGGGCTTCTGGGTTTCAGACGACCTTTTTATGCGGAAGGTCGTCTGAAAGCAGCATGGGTTTTGTATAGAACCGTAGCGTGGGCTTTGCCCGCGGGTAATGTTTTCAGAAATGATGGCGAATGGTATGGGGTTTCCCTGTTTTCGTGGGCGAAGCCCACGCTACGAATTCCTGTCGTGCCGAACAGAGAGCTTCAGGTGGGTTTGACTGTTTTACCCTCTCCCTAACCCTCTCCCACGGGGAGAGGGAATCGGATAACTGAAATTCAACTATTGTTGCGATTCCCTGCAATTTGTTCCCTCTCCCCGTGGGAGAGGGCTAGGGAGAGGGCAAAGCCGTTTTGGAAAGCCGTTATTCCGATTTTCAAAAAACCACCCTTCAAAACGGATACAGACAAAAGAGATGGTCGGGCATGGATGTCCGATCTTGTTCCTTAATTTCAAAGGTTTGAAAAATGAATGATTCGGTTGTTGCCGAGATTGTGAGGAACCAGCGCAGGCTAGAAGGCAAGCGTTGGTTGATTGTTTTGATGTTTTTAATCATCGCGGCGGTCAGCTTCTTATTCGACATCGCCACCGGCCCGGCGATGACGGACACGCTGCCTGTCGGCGAAGTGGTCAATGTTTTGCTGGGCAAACCCGAAGTCGATGAAATGAACCGCCTGATTGTGATGGATTTGCGCCTGCCGATTGCGGTGATGGCGCTGGTGGTAGGCGCGGCTTTGGGTGTCGGCGGAGCGGAGATTCAGACGTTGTTGAACAACCCGATGGCCAGCCCTTATACGCTGGGCTTGGCGGCGGCGGCGGGTTTGGGCGCGTCGGCGGTGATTGCGTTCGGCGGTTTCGGGCTGCCTGAAACGGTCGCCGTCCCCATCGGTGCGTTTGTGATGACCATGCTGGCTTCGGGCATCTTGTTTCTGTTTGCCTCGGCGCGCCGCTTTAATTCGGCGATGCTAGTGTTGGTGGGGATTGCGCTTTTGTTCCTATTTCAGTCGATTTTGTCGCTGATTCAGTTTATCGCCGCGCCTGAGATTTCGCAGCAGATTCTGTTTTGGCTGTTCGGCAGCCTGACCAAGGCGACTTGGGAAACGGTCATCGTTACGGCGGCGGTTACGGCGGTATGCGTGTTTCTGCTTTCGCGCGACGTGTGGAAGCTGACTGCGCTGCGCCTGGGCGAAGAACGCGCCGTCGGGCTGGGCATCAATCTGCAACTTTTGCGCCTGAAAACGCTGGTATTGGTGGCGGTGATGACGGCAACGGCAATCAGTTTCGTCGGCGTCATCGGCTTTATCGGACTGGTCGCGCCTCATGTGGCGCGGATTCTTTTGGGCGAAGACCAACGCTTTTTCCTGCCCGGCGCGATGCTGGCGGGAGCGGCGTTTTTATCTGTGGCGAGCGTGTTGTCCAAGGTGATTATCCCCGGCGCGCTGTTTCCGGTGGGGATTGTTACGTCGTTTGTCGGCGTGCCGTTCTTCTTCTGGATTGTGTTAACGAAACGGTAGGTCGTCTGAAATGTTGAAACTTGAAAACGTCCATATCCGGCGCGGCGATTATGTGGTCGCCGACAGTATCGATTTGACGCTGGAACAAGGCAAAGTCTATTCCGTGCTCGGCCCGAACGGCACGGGCAAATCCTCGCTGATGAAAACGATTTTCGGCGAAGTGGCGCACAAAGGCACCATCCGCTACGGCGACGAAGTGTTGAGCAAAATCCACCTGCAAAGCTGGCGCAAACGCATAGGCTATATGCCGCAGGATACCGCCGCCGAAGCCTCGCTGACCGCGCTGGAAGTCGTGTTGCTCGGCCGCATGGACGCGCTGCACATGCACGTCGGCGACGAACTGCTGCACGAAGCCGCAAGTATCATGGCGGAGCTGGGCATCGGCCATCTGGCGCACCGCGACGTCATGCGGCTTTCCGGCGGACAGCGGCAGCTCGTCATGTTTGCCCAAGTCATGCTGCGCCGTCCCGAAATCCTGATGCTGGACGAACCGGTCAGCGCGCTGGATATGCACCACCAATTGAACCTCTTGGAGCGCGTGGTGCAATACACGCACGAACACAATCTGGTTACGCTGATGGTGTTGCACGATTTGAGCCTCGCCGCGCAGTTTTCAGACGGCGTGATTCTGCTCGGCGAAGGCAAAGTACAGGCGCAGGGCGCGCCGCAGGACGTGTTGCAGGCAGACATGATAGGCAGGCTGTACAAAGTGGACATCGAACTCTTATACGACAGCAAAGGCCTGCCCGTTATCCGCCCGATGCGGCAGAGTGCGTAACTTAACCGCCGCCGTCATTCCAATGGATTCCCCGCCCGCGCGAGGATGACGACGGTTGACAATCAACAATCCGCTCCTGAAATGTCGGAATTGAGCATCCGGCCTGCGTTCTCCCTGCAACTTATCCCCTCGCCCGCGGGAGAGGGTTAGGGAGAGGGCAGTAAGCCCAAGGCTTACTTCTTAGACTTATCAGCCCGTCCCATATTTTTTATAGTGGATTAACTTTAAACCAGTACGGCGTTGCCTCGCCTTAGCTCAAAGAGAACGATTCTCTAAGGTGCTGAAGCACCAAGTGAATCGGTTCCGTACTATTTGTACTGTCTGCGGCTTCGTCGCCTTGTCCTGATTTAAATTTAATCCACTATATCCTTAGAAAGGACTCCCCCATGAAAAAATCCCTCTTCCTCCTCATGCTGACCGCTTCCCTCGGCGCATACGCCGCCAACCACGAAGTCAAAATGCTCGACAACGGCAAAGACGGTAGCATGGTGTTCGAACCCGGCTACGTCAACGCCAAAGTCGGCGACACCGTAACCTTCAAAGCCGCCAACAAAGGCCACTGGGTGCAAAGCAAGGCCCTGCCCGACGGCGTTGCCGACTTCCTCTCCGAAGACGGCAAAGACTTCACCCTCAAACTCGACAAAGAAGGCGTATACGTCTATACCTGCCCGCCGCACCGCATGATGAACATGAGCGGCGTGATTCAGGTCGGCAAACCGGTGAACAAAGCCAAAGCGCAAGCCGTTGTGGACGAACTGGAAAACCGCGCCATGCAGAGCAAAGGTCGTCTGAAAAAATACATGCAGCAGGTCAAATAAACCGCCGCACAAACAAAAGGTCGTCTGAAACCGCTTTCCCGTTTTCAGACGACCTTTTGCTAATCTTCATCCCCAATCCTCATTCCCCTTCCGCCGAAATCTTCTCGTTCAGGAAATCGATAAAACTGCGCACCTTCGCGCTCAAAAACGCCCTGTCCACATAAACCGCGTTTAATTGCTCGGTCCGCACCCGATATTCCGGCAGCAGGCTGACCAACCTGCCTTCCTTCAAATCCTGTCTGGCAGACCACAGCGGCTGATAGGCGATGCCCGCGCCCGCCCTGACCAATTCGCGGATCATCAGCGTATTGTCGCTTAGAATCACCGGATTAAGCGTCAGAATGCTTTTTTCGCCCGTTTTCTGATGCGTGATTTCCAAATTGCGCTGGTCGGTATAGGACGGCAGGATGGCGGGATGGCGCATGGCTTCTTCGGGCGTTTGCGGCGTGCCGTGTTTCGCCAGATAGTCAGGCGAGGCGAGCAGGACGAACTGGATTTGCGCAAGCGGTTTGACGATAAGCGACGGAGACAGGGTTTTTGAGACGCGCAAGGCGAGGTCGAAGCCTTCGGCAATCAAATCGACGTGGCGGTTGTCGAGTACTAAATCGAGCATGACTTCGGGATAGCGTTCGCGGTATTCCGCCAGCCAGTTGCTGATTAAATTGCCCGCAAACCAAAGCGGCATGGTCACGCGCAACATACCCTGCGGCGTGTCCGCCCCGCCTGCCGCCTTTTGCGCGGCGGTGTCGAGCGTATCGAGCGCGTAGCTGCATTGGCGGTAGTATTCTTCGCCCGCTTCGGTCAGGTGGAGGTTGCGGCTGTTGCGGTGCAGCAGTTTGGCTTTAATCGAATTTTCCAAATGGCTGACGTGTTTGCTCGCCATTGCGGTGGAAATATCAAGCTGCTCGGCGGCGCGGGTGAAGCTGCCGCTTTGGACGACTTGGCGGAAAACTTTGAGGCTGAACAGGGTATCCATGTTTTCTTTTGGGGAAACGTTGTATCAATAAAAGCAGTATATATCTACTGGCAGTAATTATCTATACTGCCCAGATAAGATTAGTTTTCATTCCGTTCTTACATTTTGATTAGGAGTATCCCATGTCTGCAACCTGTGCCCGTATCCAACCTATTTTATTGTCCGTATTGCGTATCGTAACCGCCTACCTCTTCCTCTTACACGGTACGGCGAAATTCTTCGGCTTCCCGACCGCCATGGGTAGCGGCTCGCCCGAAGGCTTGATGCTGGTGGCGGGTATTTTGGAAATCGTCGGCGGCATCATGCTGATTCTCGGAATGTTTACCCGTCCTACCGCCTTCGTCCTGTCCGGTCAGATGGCGGCTGCCTACTTTATGGCACACGCTGCCAAAGGTTCGGTGCTGTTCCCGCTTGCTAACGGCGGCGAATCGGCAGTCTTGTTCTGCTTCGTGTTCCTCTATCTCGCAGCAGCCGGCGGCGGCTCATTGGCATTGGACAACCTGTTCGGCAAAAACAAATCCTGATAGACCCAAAGGTCGTCTGAAAACAAGCAAAATAGATTTCCAAACCCGCCAACCGATTAAACATCAATCAAAGGAAAAACAAAATGACTTATCAAACCTTGCAACAAGCGGCAGAAACCCGCCGTTCCATTTACGCACTGAATAAAAACCTGACCATTAGCAACGAAGAAATCAGCGAAATCGTCAAACACGCCGTTTTACACACGCCGTCTTCCTTCAACTCGCAATCCACCCGCGTCGTCGTCCTCTTCGGCGAAGAACACGGCAAAGTGTGGCAATTCGTTGAAGACGCTTTGCGCGCCATCGTGCCTGCCGAACAATTCGAGCCGACAGCGCAAAAATTAAACCTGTTCAAAGCAGGCGCGGCGACCATTTTGTTCTTTGAAGACCAAAACGTCGTCAAAGGTCTGCAAGAGCAGTTCCCTTCTTATGCCGCCAACTTCCCCGTCTGGGCGGACCATGCGAACGCGATGACGCAATACGCCGTCTGGACAACGCTTGCCGCCGCCGGCGTGGGCGCGAACCTGCAACACTACAACCCGCTGCCCGACGCCGCCATCGCCAAAGAATGGAATCTGCCCGAAAGCTGGCTTCTGCGCGCGCAAATGGTCATCGGTGGCATCGAAGCGCCTGCCGGTGAAAAAACCTTCGAACCGGTGGAAAACCGTTTGAAAGTGTTCGGCGCATAATTGCCCGTCAAACAGAAAAAGGTCGTCTGAAAACCAATTTCGGTTTCAGACGACCTTTGCCATTCAAAACAGCTTGCGCTTATTCTTGCGGAGGGACATAGCCCTGAACAGCATCCGCCCCGTCTCCGAAGAAATACTGCTCCATCTGCTGCGCCAAATATTCGCGCGCGCGCGGGTCGGCAAGGCTCAGGCGGTTTTCGTTAATCAGCATGGTTTGATGACGCGTCCACGCATTCCAAGCCTCTTGGGACACATTTTCAAAAATACGCTTGCCCAGCTCGTTGGGCAGCGGCGGGAATTTCATACCTTCGGCCTCTTTGCCGAGTTTGACGCAGTGAACCATACGGGTCATGGCGGCTTCCTTCATGATGGTGTTTCAGACAGCGCGTATTTTATCGTATTGCCTATTTATAGGAAAGGCTGCGAAAAACGGGCAAAACCCGCCAAATACGCTGCTTTTTAATCCAATATAAAACATATGTTTATAAAAATAATATACGGCGCATCGAAATAAACCTTGCGTTAAAACGCCGTTTTTGGTTTAATGCACATCTCGCAACGAAACAGCGAAGGCCAGATAGCTCAGTTGGTAGAGCAACGGATTGAAAATCCGTGTGTCGGCGGTTCGATTCCGCCTCTGGCCACCAAAACAAACCGCCTTTGGCGGTTATTTTTTTGCCTATTTCCTAAATATTATTTCTCAATTTCAAAAGTCGTCTGAAACAAGCTCTGCAGGTTCCGCCGAAAGAAATGTTCAGACGACCTTTTCTCTTCTTTATAAATCATTTCAATTAATCCATCACCGAAACATTTCAATATCAGGACAGATTAAATTGCGGCGTGCGCCAACGCCAACCGTGTTTACTATACTTCTTAACTAAAAACAAACATTCTTATCCTATTCCTATCTCATTCCAACGTTCTCCAAAACATCCGCTAATTCTCCTCTAACACTCCCAGCCTAGAATGAGATTCAGATAAAAGAAAAACAAGTCTCCTCACATAACGAACGATAATCTGCTCACACTGACAGAACATTATTTTTCCCACCATCGTTTTCCTTTAAGGAGCGTATCATGAAACTGAATCTGCAAAAAACCACCGCTGCTGTTTTGGCTGTTTTGTTCAGCACAGGCGTATTTGCCGCCAACAATGCCTACAATCCATTTGATTACGGTTACCAAAACCACAAATACGGCAAAAAATGGGGCAAACCCGCCTCTGAAGCCGAAGGCGAAAAAGTGATGAAACACGCTGCCTACCGTTCGGGCGTGCACTACACCAACGTCAACCGCATGTCCGGCAATGTAGACCGCAACGGCGTGAAAACCGTACAGGTCAACGACGCATACACCCGTCAAAACCTCGGCCGCTATGCGTTCAACACCATCAAGAGCGGCGGCTCTGAAGTGTACTACGGCGAGTGGGTCGGCAAAGAATACGCCAAAGGCACCAACCGCGGCGTTTTCTACTCAGGCGACAAACGCGCTACCTCTATGCCGGTATCAGGCGTAGCCAACTACGCAGTTAAAGGTATCAACAACTACACCGGCAACAACCCGATGGCGGGTACTTTACGCGCAGACTTCGGTCAACGCGTCTTGGCCGGTTCTATGAGAAACAACGCGGTAAACATGGATGTCCATGCCCGCATCAAACCATCTAGCGCATCGTTTGAAGGTTATGCCCGCGCCAACGGCCACTTCGGTAAAACCGAAGGCCACTTCTTCGGTCACAACGCAAGCGCGCTGGCCGGTGTTGCCAAATTTAAAACCGACCGCAACTTGGATACGGCATACGGCGGTGTAAAACGCTAAAATCCGTAGTTAAGTAAAATAAAGCCTGCTTTCATGCAGGCTTTTTTAAACACCAGCCCACCAACCTTCTCAAGGTCGTCTGAAAACCGCCGACCGGAAAGCCGACACCATGTACAAACCGTCTGCCTGCCTTCTCCTGTTTCTCGCCGCCCCCGTCCTTGCCGCGCCCCGTTCTGACTTTTCAGACGACCGTACCGCGCAACGCCTGTGGCAGGACACCCGCCAAACCATGCAGGAACAGGAACAAAAAGTGCGCGAATACCGCCTCGACATTCCCTCCGAAAACATCGGGCAGACAGCCGAAACCGACCCCGAAACCGACCCCGAAGCCGACCAAGGCGAAGCCCTGTTTAACGCCGTCAACCACAGCGACTGGCAAACCGTACGCCCGCTGCTCGAGCGTTATACACAGCAAACCGAATACGACCCTGACATCGCCCTCTTTGCCCGCGCCTCGCTCGCCCGCGGCGAAGGCAGATGGAAAGCCGCCAAACAAGACTACGAAACCCTGCTGCAACGCCACCCCGACTTCACGCGCGGACGCCTCGATTACGCCCGCCTGCTCTTTGAAGGTCGTCTGAATCGCGAAGCCACTTCCGAATTTATGCGCCTTCAAAACGAAGATCTGCCCGAAGCCGTCAAAGAAAACATCGGACATTTCCGCGACTCCTTAAACCAACGCCAAAGCTGGCAGGGCAGCCTTTCCGTCGGCGCCGTCCACAACAGCAACATCAACGAAGCCAGCGGCAAAGTGTGGTGTAAAACCGAAATCGACGGCGAATGCTGGGAAGAATTTTCTGGCGACAAGCCCATTTCCGCCAACGGCATCAAATACGAAGCCGCCGCCGTCCGCCGCTGGCAGATTAAAGGGCATCACGGCATCGCCGCCCGCGCGCTCGGCTACGGCCGCTTCTACCGCGACCATAAAGACTTCAACGAACACACGCTCAACCTCAGCGCAGGCTACCAGTTTGAAAACCACCGCCACACCTTCGCCCTCGCCCCGCTTGTCGAATGGAACGGCAGCGGCGGCAAAACCCTCAACCGCGCCTACGGCGTACGCAGCGAGTGGAACCTCGACAAAGGCAGCTGGACATGGAACACCGAAGCCGAGTGGAAACACCTCTCCTATTCCGACAAAACCCGCCTGCTCGACGGCAGCCTCTTCTCCGTTTACAACACCCTATCCTACTTCCCGCGCAACGACCTCATGCTCTACGGCGGCATAGACTGGCAGCAGCGCAAAGCCAAAGAACCGGTGGACAGCTACCGCCTCATCTCCGCACGGCTGGGCGCGGCAAAAATGTTTGAAGCCGGCTTCGACGCCTCCGCCTCCGCCGCCTTCGGCATCCGCAGCCACCGCGAAGAAAACGCCGTACTCGAACAACGCCGCCGCGACAAAGAGCAAACCTACCGCCTCAGCATAGGCGCGGACCGCTGGAAATTCGGCGGACTCAAGCCCGTCCTCAGCTACAAACACCGCCGCGTCCACGGCAACACCGACTGGCTGTACAGCTACAAACAAAACGAAGTCGGTCTGTCGCTGGTCAAATCGTTCTAACGCAGGACGCAGAAACACAAAGGTCGTCTGAAATTCAGTTTTCAGACGACCTTTTTTATGATTTGGAAGCAGGTTTTGTCCGGAGACGCATCAGTTGATAAACCCGTCGTCTTTCATTTTCTTTTCGGAAAAATACTGACCAAACACCAGCAAGGCGGTGAGAATGATGACAAACAGCCCCGCCATGGTCAGGGTGATTTTGATGAACAATTCTGCTTCGATAAAAGAAAACCAAAGTTGCAAAATCAGCAGCAACACCCAGCCGACGAACAGCCCGAGACAGGCATAAACGCCGAGCTTAAACACGTTCCCGCTCCAAGATGACGAGATAGGCTTCACGCACAAAAAACAGCAGCATACGGCGTTGGTCTTTTTCCATAGTAACGACACGCCAGCCTTCAGAGGTTTGGCTGTTGAGAAACGCGCTGAATTTGACGGGATTGACTTTGGCTGCGCCGAAAACCAGGCTGGACAACTGGTTTTCCTGATAAATGACGACTTTGTATTCTTTCATAGGATTCCTTTTAACATAAGGGATCATCTTTTCAGACGACCCCTTAAGTTGCTAATAATGCAAAACAGCAAACCTTATTTCTTATTACCCAACTGCGGCAATACCGAACCTTCGCCCAGCGACAGCAAACCGCTTTGCGAGTAGATACCCAATTTGGCGCGGGTGTCGGTGATGTCGAGGTTGCGCATGGTGAGCTGGCCGATGCGGTCGAGCGGGGTGAACGCGGCGTCTTCGACTTTTTCCATGCTCAGGCGTTCGGGTTGGTAGGTCAGGTTGGGCGATTCGGTGTTCAGAATCGAGTAGTCGTTGCCGCGGCGCAATTCAAGGGTTACTTCGCCGGTAATGGCTTTGGCAACCCAGCGTTGGGCGGTTTCGCGCAACATGAGGGCTTGGCTGTCAAACCAGCGGCCTTGGTAGAGCAGTCGGCCGAGACGCAGGCCGTTGATGCGGTATTGTTCGATGGTGTCTTCGTTGTGGATGCCGGTAACCAAGCGTTCGTAGGCGATGTGGAACAATGCCATGCCCGGGGCTTCATAGATGCCGCGCGATTTGGCTTCGATGATGCGGTTTTCGATTTGGTCGCTCATGCCCAAGCCGTGGCGTCCGCCGATGCGGTTGGCTTCGAGGAAGAGTTCGACGGGGTCGGTGTATTCTTTGCCGTTCAATGCAACCGGCACGCCTTCTTCAAAGCGCACGCTGACTTCTTCGGGTTTGACTTCGACGTTTTCGTCCCAGAAGACAACGCCCATGATGGGCTTGACGATTTTGATGCCGCTATTGAGAAATTCCAAGTCTTTGGCTTCATGCGTTGCGCCGAGCATATTGGAATCGGTGGAATAGGCTTTCTCCACCGACATTTTGTAGTTGAAACCGTTGGCAATCAGAAATTCGCTCATTTCGTGACGGCCGCCGAGTTCGTCGATAAATTGTTGGTCGAGCCAAGGTTTGTAGATTTTCAGCGCGGGATTGGTCAAGAGGCCGTAACGGTAGAAACGCTCGATGTCGTTGCCTTTGTAGGTGCTGCCATCGCCCCAAATGTTGACGTCGTCTTCCTTCATGGCGGAAACGAGCATGGTGCCGGTAACGGCGCGGCCTAAAGGCGTGGTGTTGAAATAGGCTATGCCGCCGGTGGAAACGTGGAACGCGCCGCATTGGATGGCGGCGATGCCTTCATGTGCCAACTGCGCGCGGCAATCAATCAGGCGAGCGTTTTCCGCACCGTATTCCATCGCTTTTTTGGGAATGGCGTTGTAGTCGTCTTCATCGGGCTGACCGAGGTTGGCAGTGTAGGCATAAGGCAGCGCGCCTTTGAGTTTCATCCACAACAGCGCGGCAGAGGTATCAAGACCGCCGGAGAAGGCGATGCCGACTTTTTGACCGATGGGGAGGTGTTGCAGGATAGTATTGTTTTGGCTCATGAGGGAATCCTTTGGACTTGAAAAATGGAGTTCATTATCTTATAAATAGAACACATTGTCAGCCGTCAAGGTCGTCTGAAAATGAGCCTTGCCCGTTTCGCTGAAAATCTTTTCAGACAACCTTTACGCCATCCGCAACCCGACTCCCTCCCCTGTGGGGGAGGGTTGGGGAGAGGGTGCAGACAGCAGCCCTTAAGCAAACGCTGCTTGAAAAACGCAAGCTCAGCCCTCTCCCTAACCCTCTCCCACGGGAGAGGGAATAAATTAAAGTACCATCAACATTTTCAGACGGCATCGGTAAAGAATCCTATCCATGAACGCTTTCAACCTCATCATCATCGGCGATGAAATTCTGCACGGCAGCCGCCAAGACAAGCATTTCGCCTTTTTCAAATCCCTGCTGGAATCGCGCGGGCTGAAGCTCAATCAGGTGCAATACCTGCCCGACGAACCTGATTTGCTGGTCAAACAACTGCGCCGCAGCTTTTCAGACGGCCTGCCGACTTTCGTTACCGGCGGCATCGGTTCCACGCCCGACGACCACACCCGCCAAGCTGCCGCCGCCGCTTTGGATTTGCCCGTCGCCCGCCATCCCGAAGCCGCCAAGTTCATCGAAGCCGTTACCCTTAAACGCGGCGAACCGCTTGACGCCCCCGAACACGCCCAGCGCCTGAAAATGGCGGATTTTCCCGTAGGTGCAGAGCTTGTGCCCAACCCGTTCAACAACATCGCCGGATTTTCCATCCGCGAACATTATTTCTTCCCCGGCTTCCCCGTGATGGCGCACCCGATGGCGGAATGGGTTTTGGATACTTATTACGCCGACCGCTTCAACCAAACCGAACGCGGCAGCCGCAGCGTGTATGTATTCGGTCAGCCCGAATCGCGTGTCGCGCCGATTATGGAATACGTCGAACACACCTACCCGGGCGTGCTCTCTTACAGCCTGCCCAGCGTCGGCTGGCAGAATGCGGACGGAACGGCGGTCAAACCGCATATCGAATTCGGCATCAAGGCGGAAGGCGAAGCGTGCCGCGATTTGGATAAAGCATGGGACGAAGTATTGCAGCGTTTGAAGGATTTGGGCGCAGAGTTGAAAGATACGCCTGATTGAAGCGCAGGATGAAATAAAAAGGTCGTCTGAAAACCTGTATTGGTTTTCAGACGACCTTTTTGAGTCTGTCAATCTTTCGCCATGATCTTGGAAGCCGCCAGAAGCTTTAACAACAAACGGCTGCGGAATACGTGGCACAAAAGGCGTACGTCGCGGCGGCGGTTGAATTTGCTGGGATAGCCCGCCATTCGGAAATCGTAGCCGTTTTCTTCCAGCCTGCGGAACAGTTCGTCCGTAGAAACACCGCTTTTAAGCATCGAAACCAAATGGATGAATTGGAAGGAATCCCGTATTTCCAATAACCTGCGGGCAACTTTAGGCGGCTGCCCAGGCGTAGCGAGCAGGCGCGTATATTCCCTTACTGCCAAACCGATGTCGTCGAGGTATTTCTTCGTCTGCTCGGGCGTACGCTTGCTGCGCATAGCGGATTCGGGGTTGTCGACATAATCATAAACAACGGTATTGCTGGCAATGACGGTTTTGCATTGCAAAAAATACTCGGTCAAAAATACGCCGTCTTCCAAATATTTCATGCCTTCGATAAATTTCAGACCTGCTTTTTCCAACAGGTTGCGTTTGTAGATATACGCCCAAACGCACGACCAAAACGGATAGCGGTCCATATAATCCGCTAAACCGATAACCTCATCCTCATTGGTAGGATAGCGTGCATCAACATTGAATTGGAGTATATCCGCATCGGAACGTTTCATTTTTTCAACCAAATCTGTCATAAGCGGCGGATCAACATTGTCGTCGTGATCCATAAACATCACATATTCCCCGCGCACTTTGGACAAACCGATATTGCGCGCCCTGCTGACTCCGCCGTTGGGCGTATCAATCAACTGCGCCTGCAATTCGGGATGTTCATTGAAAAACTGCCTGAACTGAGCCGATGTATCATCGGTAGAACCGTCGTTTACAACAATAAATTCTATCCCTTCGACAGCCTTATGCAAACCTGCAAAATGACGGCACAAACCTGCCGCGAACTTTCCACCATTATAGACGGGGACAATTAATGAAACAGTTATCGACATAAATCTGCATCCTGCTGAGTAGGTAAACGACTAAAAATAGACATTTACGGCGTCTTTAAGTTTCAAGTTTAATATTAAAGACACTAATAATTTTTATAACATACCATCTAGGAAATAAGGGACAAGCTTTCCAACCTATGCATCCGGTTTTCAGACGAGCTTTCCATAATAATTGATAATTGCGATTCAGTGCGTTTCCACCCGTTTGAAATCTCTCGGTCTAAAACCCATCGCAGCCAGCGAAACGAAATACAAACCGCCGCCTATCGCAATCAAGATGCACAACTGACCGGCTTTACGCAAACCGCCGACATGCACCCACTCAAAAGGCAGATAAGCCTGCGCCGCCCACAATCCGCCACCCATCACGACAAGCGACAGCAGCATTTTACCCAGAAAACTCCCCCACCCTTTACCGGGTTGGTAAATACCATGTTTGCGCAACAGGTAAAACAACAATCCCGCATTGATACATGCGCCCAGACCGATGGCAAGCGAAAGCCCGACGTGTTTCAGAGGACCGATAAAGGCAAGGTTCATCAACTGCGTGCAGATGAGCGTGAAGATAGCGATTTTGACGGGCGTTTTGATGTTTTGCCGCGCATAAAAACCGGGTGCCAACACTTTAATCATGATTAAGCCGATTAAACCGAAAGAATAGGCAATCAGCGCATGTTGCGTCATCTGCGCGTCAAACAGCGTGAATTCTCGGTACATAAACAGCGTCGCCACCAGCGGGAACGACAACACCGCCAGACCGACCGCCGCCGGCAGGGTCAGCAGCATACACAGGCGCAAACCCCAGTCGAGCAGTCCGGAAAACTGCTCCCTATTCTGATTGGCGGCATGTTTGGACAAAGTTGGCAGCAAAATCGTACCGAGCGCTGCCCCCAAAACGCCGCTGGGCAGCTCCATCAGGCGGTCGGCGTAATACATCCACGAAACGCTGCCCGATTGCAGATAAGAAGCAAAAATCGTGTTGATAACCAAAGAAATCTGCGCCACGCTCACGCCCAAAATCGCAGGCGCCATCTGTTTCATCACGCGGTTGACCGCCGCATCTTTGAAATTAAGCTTAGGCAACTTCAAAAAACCTAATTTTGCCAACCAAGGAAGTTGGAAGCCAAGCTGCAAAATCCCGCCGACAAAGACTGCCCAAGCCAGCGCGGTAACGGGAGGATCAAAATACGGCACGAAAAACAGTGCGAATACAATAAAAGAAATATTCAAAAACGTCGGCGTAAACGCAGGAATGCTGAACTTATGATAAGAATTCAGTATCGAGCCGACAAAGGAAGACAACGAAATCAATAAGATATAAGGAAACGTAATCCGCAGCAAATCGATGGAAAGCTGGAATTTGTCCGCCTCCTTGGCAAAACCGGGCGCGGAAATCCAAATTACCCAAGGCGCGGCAAGAATACCCAGCGCGGTAACAATCACCAGGACAAACGACAGCATCCCCGCCACATGGCGAATAAACGCCTCCGTCGCCTCTTTCGAACGCGTTTCCTTATATTCCGCTAAAATCGGCACGAAAGCCTGTGCAAACGCCCCTTCCGCAAATACGCGGCGCAGCAGGTTCGGCAGTTTAAAAGCCACAAAAAATGCGTCGGTCGCCATACCTGCACCAAACGCTCGGGCAATTACCGTATCGCGCACAAATCCAAGTATGCGCGACACCATCGTCAAGCTACCGACCTTGGCCAAAGCCCCTAACAAATTCATCCGTTTTATTCCTTCAAAAGTCCAGACGTCGTCTGAAAGCGCGTATTGTACGACAGAATTGAACAGAACACTTTTTTCAGACGACCTCTTTCAACATCGCCTGAAACCATCATTTCCCTACATGAAACCGTCTTTTTCACATCAAACCATATATCAAACCGCCAAAATGCAATAAAATCTCCCATTTAACCAAACTATCACGGAATAAACATGAAACTGAAAGCCTTGGCGCTTACCGCCGCCCTGCTTGCCCTGACCGCCTGCGACAACAAAGCCCAAACCAGCGTCCCTGCCGACAGCGCGCCCGCAGCCTCAGCAGCTTCCGCTGCACCTGTCGCTTTAGTTGAGGGGCTTAACTACACCACACTCAGCACACCTATTCCCCAACAGCAGGCAGGTAAAGTCGAAGTCCTCGAATTTTTCGGCTACTTCTGTCCACACTGCGCCCACCTCGAGCCCGTTTTAAGCAAACACGCCAAAACCTTCAAAGACGACACCTACCTTCGTACTGAACACGTTGTTTGGGGCGATGAGATGAAACCGTTGGCGCGCCTTGCTGCCGCCGTCGATATGGCGGTCGCAGACACCAAAGACATTGCAAACAGCCATATCTTTGATGCTATGGTTAATCAGAAAGTCAAACTGCAAGACCCTGAAACCCTCAAAAAATGGTTGGCCGAGCAAACCGCTTTTGACGGCAAAAAAGTCCTCGCCGCCTACGAATCCCCCGAAAGCCAAACCCGCGCAGACAAAATGGCAGAGCTGACCAACACCTACAAAATTGACGGCACGCCTACCGTCATTGTCGGCGGCAAATACAAAGTCGAATTTGCCGACTGGGAATCAGGTATGAAAACCATAGACCTGCTTGCAGACAAAGTACGCGAAGAACAAAAAACTGCCAAATAATCCCAAAAAAGCAAACAGCCGTCCGAAACCGCGATTTCAGGACGGCTGTTTTCACAAAACATCAGGCAAAAAACCAAGCAGGACAGAGAAACGGGCGCACATCCCCCATATCCCTTATAATATCCCCCATTCCCATTTTTTCAGACGACCTCCGACACAAAAGGTCGTCTGAAACCCAAAATACAAGAGAACACCATGAAATTCATCGACGAAGCAAAAATCGAAGTCGCCGCAGGCAAAGGCGGTAATGGCGCAACCAGTTTCCGCCGCGAAAAATTCGTACCGCGCGGCGGTCCTGACGGCGGCGACGGTGGCAAAGGCGGCAGCGTCTGGGCAGAAGCCGACGAAAACACCAACACCCTCGTCGAATACCGCTTCGTCAAACGCTACCAAGCCAAAAACGGCGAAAAAGGCCACGGCTCCGACCGCTACGGCGCAGGTGCGGACGACATCGTCCTCAAAATGCCCGTCGGCACCCTTATCCGCGACCTCGACACCGACGAAATCGTCGCCGACCTCACCCACCACGGCCAGCGCGTCTGCCTCGCCAAGGGCGGCAAAGGCGGCTTGGGCAATATCCACTTCAAATCCTCCGTCAACCGCGCCCCGAAACAATCCACGCCCGGCGAAGAAGGCGAAACCCGTTCCCTGCAACTCGAACTCAAAGTCCTCGCCGATGTCGGCTTATTAGGCATGCCCAACGCCGGTAAATCCACCCTGATTACCGCCGTATCCGCCGCACGTCCCAAAATCGCCAACTACCCCTTCACCACCCTGCACCCGAACTTAGGCGTCGTGCGTATCGACGAAAATCACAGCTTCGTCATGGCAGACATCCCCGGTCTGATTGAAGGCGCGGCAGAAGGCGCAGGTCTCGGCCACCGCTTCCTCAAACACTTATCGCGCACCGGCCTGCTGCTGCACGTCGTCGATTTGGCACCCTTCGACGAAACCGTCAACCCCGCCGAAGAAGCACTCGCCATCATCAACGAATTGCGCAAATACGACGAAGAACTTTACGGCAAACCGCGCTGGCTGGTGCTGAACAAACTTGATATGCTCGACGAAGAAGAAGCCCAAGCGCGCACCGCCGCCTTCCTCGAAGCCATCGGCTGGCACTACCTGAAACCAGACGACCGCTTCCAATTCGACATGGAAACCCCGCGCCTCTTCCAAATCAGCGCGCTGACCCACCAAGGCACGCAGGAGTTGGTACACCAAATCAACCAATACCTGGCCGAGAAAAAACGTATCGAAGCTGAAAAAGCGGAGGCGGAGCAGGCAGCGGTAAATACCGAGATTGCCGAGCAGCAGCCTAAAACGGATACAGGTGTGTTTAAACCGGAGTGAAAAAAGAAAAGGTTTCAGACGATATTTGTTCTACAAAAAGGTTGTCTGAAACAATCTTAAAGCAAGATTGAAATGGATTAAAAATGTCATCTAACCAATATATCCAGTCGCTTGAGTTGACGAACTTTACCGTTCTTCCAAACGATACTTTTGAATTTTCTGAAAATCTCAATGTTATTGTTGCCGAAAACGGTTGTGGCAAAACACATTTGTTAAAAATTTTATACAGCCTGCTAGAAGTAACATCTAACACCAAAAACAGATTACTGAAAACAGAATTGCAAAAAAGTTTTGCCGATAAATTACTGAATGTTTTCCGTCCCGATTCCTTGGGCAGGTTGAGCAAACGTTTGCAGGGGCGTGGACGTACGGAAATTGTTTTAAAACTGCAAAACGGTACTACGCATAGTAGGCTGAATTTTTCCAGCAATTCATCATCGCAAGTCAATATCGAAAGTATCGGGCTGAAAGAAAGTGAACATACTCCGACGCCTATCTTTTTACCCAGCCGTGAATTAATTACACTTTGCCCTTGGTTCACTTCTTTGTATCAAAACCAAAGCATCCCTTTCGAAGAAACTTGGTTTGATACCTGTATGCAATTAAATCACCCGCTTGCCAAAGGTCCCAGAGAAACCAAAATTCGAGAATTACTTGAACCTCTTGAGAACGCAATGGGAGGAAAAGTATCTGAAGAACAAGGAAGGTTTTATCTATCGCTGACAAATACGGGCGGTAAGATTGAAGCACCTTTGGTAGCAGAGGGTTTGCGGAAATTTGTCATGATTGCCCGGTTAATCGCAACAGGGGCATTGCTAGATAAAGGCTATCTATTTTGGGATGAACCGGAAGCTAATCTGAATCCTAAATTGATCAAAGTGGCTGCCCGTATTATTTGGTCTTTATCTCAACAAGGCATTCAAGTCTTCATTGCGACACACTCTTTATTTTTATTGAGAGAGCTTGAGATCCTCAAAGTAAAGGAGAAAAACATATCAAGCCGTTATTTTTCATTGATTGCAAGTGAAGGTGATGTAAAACTGGAACAAGCCGACGATACAACTGATTTATCAACCATTGTCGCTCTTAATGAAAATCTTGCACAATCAGAAAGATATCTAGATATTTAAGGGAAAACAAATGACAATTACCGAAGGTTCATTGAAATTTGAATTTCCTGAACATTGCATCACCTCAAAATACGATGAATGGTCACACTACCGTAAACAGTTTGAAAATAAATGTTCAACAGGCAATAAAGCCATAGACTTTATCGCAATCGAAGCAAATCAAACACTATGGCTTTGTGAAATTAAAGATTTTAGAATTGGGCAGCGTAATCCGGAAAAGCTGCCTTTAGAACAGGAAATTGCTTTAAAAGTAAAAGATACGCTTGCGGGCATTGTTTCAGCAAAATTTAAAGCAAATAATCCTATTGAAAAAAACTTTGCTGAAGAATCCCTAAAATGTAAAAACATCCGTATCGTTTTACACATAGAGCAGCCAGACGGAATACGTCAAATCTATAATTTGTCGGACTTAAAGGATAAATTAAAAAGGTTATTGAAAGCTATTGATCCTCATGTTGTTATCTCAACCTGCTTAAACCAAAAGTATGTTCCTTGGACGATTACAGAAAGTTCAAATACCCCATGACCACCATCTACAACACCCTGACCCGTCAAAAAGAACCTTTCATCCCCATCGACCCTAAAAACGTGCGCATGTACGTTTGCGGCATGACCGTTTACGACTATTGCCACTTAGGCCATGCCCGTGTGATGGTTGTGTTCGACATGATTGCCCGTTGGCTGCGCGAGTGCGGCTATCCGCTCACTTATGTGCGCAACATTACCGACATAGACGACAAAATCATCGCCCGTGCGGCTGAAAACGGCGAAACCATTGGTGAACTGACCGCGCGTTTCATTCAGGCTATGCATGAAGATGCCGATGCTTTGGGCGTGTTGCGTCCCGACATCGAGCCGAAGGCAACGGAAAATATCCCGCAAATGATTGCCATGATTGAAGCCCTGATTCAAAACGGTAAGGCATACCCTGCCGCAAACGGCGACGTTTACTACGCCGTGCGCGAGTTTGCCGCTTACGGACAATTGTCGGGCAAATCGTTGGACGACCTGCGCGCAGGCGAGCGTGTGGAAGTGGATGGTTTCAAACGCGATCCGCTTGATTTTGTATTGTGGAAAGCGGCCAAAGCAGGCGAACCGGCATGGGAAAGCCCTTGGGGCAACGGCCGTCCGGGTTGGCACATCGAATGCTCTGCCATGAGTGAAAACCTGTTCGGCGATACTTTCGACATCCATGGCGGCGGCGCGGACTTGCAGTTCCCGCACCATGAAAACGAAATCGCCCAAAGCGTCGGTGCCAGCGGTCATACCTGCGGCCACGACCACGCGCAAACTCACCACGGCCAAAGCATCGCCAGCCACGTTAAATACTGGCTGCACAACGGCTTCATCCGTGTGGACGGCGAAAAAATGTCCAAATCGTTGGGTAACTTCTTCACCATCCGCGAAGTATTGAAACAATACGACCCTGAAGTCGTGCGTTTCTTCATCCTGCGCGCCCACTACCGCAGCCCACTGAACTACTCGGATGCGCATTTGGACGATGCAAAAGGTGCGCTGACCCGTCTGTACACCACGTTGAAAAACACACCAGCGGCTGAGTTTGACTTATCTGAAAACGCCAACGACTACACCCGCCGTTTCTACGCTGCCATGAACGACGATTTCGGTACGGTCGAAGCGGTTGCCGTATTGTTTGAGCTGGCAGGCGAAGTGAATAAAACCAATGATGCGTACCTCGCCGGCTGCCTAAAAGCTTTGGGCGGCATCATCGGCCTGCTGCAACGCGATCCGACCGAGTTCCTGCAAGGCGGCGCGGTTTCAGACGGCCTCTCCAACGAAGAAATCGAAGATTTAATCGCCCAGCGCAAACAAGCGCGCGCGGATAAAAACTGGGCAGAGTCCGACCGCATCCGCGATCTTCTGAACGAACACAAAATCATTCTGGAAGACAACGCTGGCGGTACGACTTGGCGGCGCGGCTAATTTGCTTTGATACGAAAAAAGGTCGTCTGAAAATCATTTTTCAGACGACCTTTTGATATTTGATTGAAAGCAGTGATGTTTGTACTCAATCTTCCAATAGGTTCTTTTTAATGACCGCAGGATTCCCCGCAGCTACGCAATACGGTGGTACATCTTTGGTTACTACCGCCCCCGCGCCGATAACCGCTCCTTTGCCTATCCGGACACCACCCATAATAATCGCGCGCCGTCCGATCCACACATCATCTTCAATCACAATCGGATTGACTTCCGTATAGCCCTCATATTTCAAAGTCTCACGATTAAACTTGTGATTATTAGAATAAAACAAACATTCCGGCCCCATCATGACATCATTGCCTATTGTCAAACCATAGCATATTTCACAATTAACACCGATACCCGAGTTATCGCCGATCACCGTATCCGGCATGACATACGCACCTTTTTCGATATTGACGTTTTTGCCGATATGCGGCGACACTCTCTTTGCCAAAAAACCACGGACTTTTTTAGCAGGCGAACCCAAAACGCTGCAATAAGACGGCGGCAGTAAACCGCCGATTACTCGCAGAATCAAACCATTTACTCTTGCCTTCATCCCTATACGGTTCCTCATTTCAAATATATTGTCATCAGACCCCTATTTTGCACAAAGTTCAAGAATAAAGCAAAAATTCTCAAAAAATTACCAAAATAAACAATATGATAAATAATTCAGCATCTTATTATCCCAATCATCATTTCAAGAACACAAAAGCAACGCCGACCAACCTCTCTCGGGCAATATCCTCTTGACGGAACAGAAAAAAACAGCGAGAATCCGACTCTTGTCTGAAGCATAGGTACATCCCCTATGCCCGCTTAACCGAAAGGAAACAAAATGAAACAAGGTATCCACCCTAATTACCACGAAATCAACGTTACCTGCTCTTGCGGTAACAAATTCGTCACCAAATCCGCGCTGGAAAAAGACAACTTCAACATCGAGGTTTGCTCTTTGTGCCACCCGTTCTACACCGGCACTCAAAAAATCGTCGACACCACCGGTCGCGTGGACAAATTCAACAACAAATTCGGCAACCTGTTCAAACGCTAATCGCCGCTCTACTGAAATAAAAAGACTGCATTTTATGCAGTCTTTTTTGCTTTATACGTCGTCTGAAAATGCATTTTCGCCAGATTAAAAACCAAATCCCTCCTTTCAGACGACCTCCCGCCGAATCTTTGCTAAACTACACGAAAATACGTTCAACATCCTCAAAGCTATGCTCACTTACACCCCGCCCGATCCGCGACAACCTGCCAAAACCCATGAAAAACCCTGGCTCTTGCTGCTGATGGCATTTGCCTGGCTGTGGCCGGGCGTGTTTTCGCACGACTTGTGGAATCCCGCCGAACCCACCGTCTTTACCGCCGTCGAAGCCTTAGACGCAGGCGCGACGCCGTTGGTCGCCCATGTGTTGGGACAGCCGGATTTTCAGATTCCGCCCGTCTATTTGTGGGTGGCGGCGGCGTTCAAACACCTGTTGTCGCCTTGGGCGGCGGACGCTTATGATGCCGCGCGTTTTGCGGGCGTTTTCTTTACGATTATCGGGCTGACCGCCTGCGGTTTTGCCGGATTCAACTTTTTGGGCAGGCACCACGGGCGCAGCGTCGTCCTCATCCTGATCGGCAGCATCGGGCTGCTCTCGGTCGCGCACTTCCTCAACCCCGCTTCGGTCGCCTTTGCCGCATCGGGCATGATATTGTGCGGCTTTTCGTTGGCGCAACGCCGCGTCATTACCTCCTCCCTGTTGCTGGGCTTCGGCTGGGCGTTGCTGTCGCTTTCATCGGGCTATCTGATGACCGCCGCGCTGATGTTTTTAGCACCCGCCCTGCTGCTCGATGAGAAATGGCGCGTCAAACGCTATTACCTGACACTGGTCGGCGCGTTTGCCATCGGACTGCCGCTGTTGACGGTTTACCCGCTCATCTTCTCCAGAATACAGCCCGAACTCTTTTCCTTCTGGCTGCAACATCATTCGCTCGGCGCATTCGGCGGTTTGGGTGATTTTCAGACGACCTTCAGCCTGTTCTATTACCTGAAAAACCTGCTCTGGTTTACCCTGCCCGCGTGGCCGCTCGCCGCATGGACGTTAAGCCGTCCCCGCATCCGCGAAAAAAACTGGAGCGTATTGTGTATTTCATGGTTCCTCATCGTCCTCAGCATTCTCGCCGTCAGCCCGCAACGCCTACAAGACAACCTCGTTTGGCTGCTGCCCCCGCTCGCCCTGCTCGGCGCGGCTCAACTGGACGGACTGCGGCGCGGCGCGGCGGCGTTTATCAACTGGTTCGGCATCATGTCGTTCGGTCTTTTCGCCATCTTCCTGTGGACGGGCTTTTTCGCCATGAACTACGGCTGGCCTGCCAAACTCGCCGAACGTGCCGCCTATTTCAGCCCGTATTACACGCCTGACATCGACCCGATGCCGATGGCGGTCGCCCTGTTGTTCACCCCGTTGTGGCTGTGGGCAATTACCCGTAAAAACATCCGCGGCAGACAAGCCGTCACCAACTGGGCGGCAGGCGTTACGCTGGCGTGGGCATTGCTGATGACCCTGTTCCTACCGTGGCTTGATGCCGCCAAAAGTCATGCGCCCGTCGTCCTCCAAATGGAAGCCTCCCTCTCCCCCGAACTGAAACAACGGCTTTCAGACGACCTCGAATGTATCAGCATCGCCGCCGAAGACCGCCGCGCCCGTATCGCTTGGGCGCAATACAGCGAATTGAAACCCCATATCAACGACGCTGCCTGCCGCTACCGTCTGGTGCAGCAGCCTAAAAACACCGACGCGCCGCAAGGTTGGACGGAAATCTGGCAGGGCGCGAGACCGAGAAACAAAGTGGAAGGCTTCGCACTGCTGGAGAAAGCTGAATGAATCCGCTAGGGGTGTGAATGACAAACGTCGTCTGAAAATCCGTTTCAGACGACGTCTTTTCATGGGAATTTGAATATCGGAAACATCGTTTGCAAGAATGCGTCTGACAGGTATTTGATATAGTGGATTAACTTTAAATCAGGACAAGGCGACGAAGCCGAAGACAGTACAGATAGTACGGCAAGGCAAGGCAACGCCGTACTGGTTTAAAGTTAATCCATTATAAACACAAAGGTCGTCTGAAAACCGATATTTAGATTTTCAGACGACCTTTTAAATCATCTAAGGTTATGAAGAAAGGCACACAAAAACAATATTGCCGAAACTGCTGTCATTTCCGCATCAATCAGCATTTGCGAGAAAGGAATCAACACGTTATCCCAATAAATACATAAGGGCGCATCATTGCTCCCTTTTTTGATTACTATTTCGCCAATTCTTTGTCGATTTCCTGATAAAGCGCGGCGAAGTCCGGCTCGCCGACAAAGGTTTTCAGGATTTCGCCTTTTTTATTGATCAAGAAAGAAGTCGGGTAAACCTGCGTACCGAACGCTTGGGCGGCGGCTTTATCGGCATCAAACATGACGGTAAAAGGCAAGCCGTATTCTTTGACGTATTGGTTTACGCTTTCCAACGAGTCTATCGGCTGGGCAATGCCGAGGACTTGGAAGTCTTTACCTTGATAGTCTTTGGACATTTTGATGACTTTGGGCATTTCGCTGACACAGCCCGGGCAGGAGGGAAACCAGAAATTGATGAAGCTGACTTTGCCTTGCAAATTGGCGTTGGACACCGGTTTGCCTTGCAGGTCGGACAAAGAGAATGCGGGAGCAGGTTTGTTATCCGGAATGAGGACGATGGCGAGCAGCACGCCGATAATGGCGACTGCGGCAATGGTAATGAGTTTTTTCATGCTTCGGCGTATTGTTTTAAAAGGGTAAATAGAGGTTCGGGAATGCTGATGCTCCGCCCGCTTTCTGCGCTGACAACCATCAGCGTACTTTCGGCTTCGACGGCATTTTTGCCGCTGGGCAAAACGATGTTTTGGGTAAGGATAATATGACGCGAGGTCAGCTCTTTCAGACGACCTTCAAAGCGTAATATGTCGCCCTCGACGGCGGCGCGGCGATAACGGATGTCGGTGCGGACAACCACCAGCATCAAGCCGTCGATTTCGGACAAGAAACCGTGTTCCTCAAAAAATGTCCAGCGCGCTTCTTCGAGAAATTCGAGATAGCGCGCGTTGTTGACATGACCGTAGCCGTCAAGATGGTAATTGCGGACGCGGACGTTCATCAGTTCAGATTAAAGGGTTGAAAGGCTTCACGGGCGAGCGGTTCGTGTTCGAGGTCGGTAATGACGGTGGAGAGCTGTATGTCGAACCATTCGTTGAAAATATCGGCGTCCAAATCAGGCCACTCGCTCTCATCTTCGCACCAGTCGGCAAGTTCGGCAGCGAAAATGTCTTCAAACCGCGCTTCGATTTCGTCCCATACTTCGTCGGCGGTTTCACACGGACGGACGAGGTAAGAATTGGCATCGGCTTGAATGTCTTCAAGCGTCAAACCGTCAAGATGATTACCGGGCAGGGTTTGCAGCCAGTTCCAAAAAGGATCGAGCGGGATGAGCAGGAAGACGCTGCGGTTGACTTCGTACATGATGTTTTCCTTAGTTTCAGATAAGGGAATGATATAGCAAAGGCCGTGCAAACGCCATCTTTACGGACTGCCGCATTCTTTGCAGCCTTAAGCGTCCCGCCTTATTCATGAGCGTATATAGTGGATTAACTTTAAACCAGTACGGCGTTGCCTCGCCTTGCCGTACTATCTGTACTGTCTGCGGCTTCGTC
>NZ_CEXQBZ010000113.1:0-73176 GCF_982712965.1 Neisseria flava
CTTTGCCCACGATATGAATGTCCAAATGAATGCCTATTCGACTGTTGTCTGATTGGATTGTCAGGTGGTAGGTTCGTGGGCGAAGCCCACACTACGGGTTCGGTTTATCCAAAGTGTTCATTGAATAAGACCCGTATCGATTGAATAAAAAGGTCGTCTGAAAACCGAAATCTTAGGATTTTCAGACGACCTTTTTTAATGAAATCAATCACTAAATTTCAAACGACGCTTATCCCAATAACCGTCGCGCGGTTTCCTTCGATTTGAAACCTGATTTTATAATCCTCAATATTCATAACGTAAATCCGTTCGGGAATATTCTGATAGGCGGGGCGCGGGTCTTGGGCAATGCTTTGGCTGATGAGGTTTTTGGTGCTTTCAGATAAATTTTCTGCGCCGATGTTTTCCAGCCATACGACTTCAAGCTCTTCGGGTTTGCCGCTGACGAAGCCGGATGATGCGTCGGGTTTGGATTCGACAAAGGGGATGTAGGGCTTGATATCGACAATCGGCGTACCGTCGAGCAGATCTGCGCCGCTGCAATAGAGGCGGACGGATTTGTCGGTTTCGATGCGGTCGAGTTTTAAGAGTGATAGTCCGAGATGATTGGGGCGGTGGGGGCTGCGCGTGGCGAATACGCCCATTTTCTGCTTGCCGCCGAGCCGTGGCGGGCGCACCATTTTCGCCCAGCCTTCATCCAATACGCCGTGAAAAATAAAACTTATCCACACATAATCGAAGTGTTCTAATCCGCGTACGCTGTCTGCGGTAAATTCGGGATTCAGTTCGATGCAGACCTCTGCGGCGGGAACCAAACCGGGCTGGCGGGCGACGCCGAATTTCTGTTTGTAGGGCGAGCGGGCGGTGGCGATGGGGACGATGGTGTAAGTCATGAGGATTGTGGACAAGTTTTTCGGAAAAACGTTATCTTATCACAGCCGGTTTTACCGCTTTCGGGCAGTAATTTGTTATAATACAGGGCATTTTAATCGCTTTGAAATGATGAGATGATTGTTTCCATTGATGTTGATGCACAAAAAACTTTTACGCCTTTGTGTCCTAAAGAGCTGCCTGTAAAAGAGGGGCATTTGATTGTCGAAGAATTGAATGCCCAAGCCGCTTTGGCGGATTTGCGCGTGATGACGAAAGATGCGCATCATATGGCGGCGAAATGGCTTGTGGATAACCCTGTTGATATGTTGAAGCCGACAGGTTTGCCTGATGCGGATTTGACTTGGGTGGCTCATGCGATGGTCGGTACGCGCGGCTATGAATTGTTGGACGGACTGCCTTCTTCCAAGGAATACGATTATTGCGTTTGGAAAGGCGTTGATCCTGAATTGCATCCTTACGGCGCGTGTTTTCACGATATCGAGGAAAAACTGAGCACTGGATTGATTGAATGGCTGCGTTGTCAAAATACGGATACGATCATTGTCGGCGGTTTGGCTACGGATTATTGTGTGAAAACAACGGTTTTGCAGTTGCTCAAAGGCGGCAATTGGCAGGTTATCGTTAATGAAGCGGCTTGTCGGGGCATTGCGCCGGATACCATCGAAACGGCATGGCAGGAAATGCGTTCTGCCGGTGCAATGATCTTAAAAAACGCTGAAGAAATTAAAAAATATATTAATAATCAATAAGTTAAAATTGTTTCACGTGAAACACCCTTCCTAAATATGAAAATTTTGCTTGTCCGCTTGTCCAGTATGGGCGATTTAATTCACACTTTGCCCGCAATCGAAGATTTGGCGCGACAATGCCCTGATGTGGAACTCCATTGGCTGTGTGAAGCCGGATTTGCGGATATTGCGCGCCTGCATCCGTTTGTGAAAAAAATCCATGTGATGAAATGGCGGCAATGGCGCAAACATCTCTTTCAGGCAGAAACTTGGCAGGAAATAGGTCGTCTGAAACAGGCCTTGCGGCAGGAAGCATTTGATTTTGTATTGGACAGTCAAGGTCTGATTAAAAGCGCGTGTTTCGCCAAAATGGCAAAATCCCCTATTTATGGTTTGGATAAACACAGCGCGCGCGAGGGACTGGCTGCGCTGGCGTATGCGAAAACATACGCTGTACCGAAAGGGAAAAATGCTGTTTGGCGCAACCGTGAACTGTTTGCCCAAGTATTTGGGTATGCAATGCCGGAAACGCAGGTATTCGGCTTGACCGTTCCCGAAGCAGGTCGTCTGAAAAATTTGGAGCAACCGTATTATGCTGCTTTGCACGCGACTAGCCGAGACAGTAAATTATGGCCTGTGGAAAACTGGCGGGCGTTGCTGCAAAAGTTGAATGAAGAACAGCAATGCAATATTTACCTGCCTTGGGGAAATGAAAATGAAAAAACGCGTGCCAAACAAATTGCAGACGGACTGCCGTTTGCTATTGTGTGCGACAAAATAAATTTATTGCAGGCAGCGTATTTGCTGAAACATGCGGTCGGAATTGTCGGCGTGGATACCGGTTTGCTGCATTTGGCAAATGCCTTGGAAAAACCTGTGGTCGGTATTTATACCGATACCGATCCGATTAAAACAGGCGTTCAAGTTTCGGCTGTTGCAAAAAATTTAGGCAATATCGGGCAGATTCCGACTGTGGATTTGGTTTATCAAACGTTGATGGATTGTGTGGCTGCCGATGAAGGTTCAAAGGTCGTTTGAAACTGAAATAGCGCTTGATATTTTTCAGTTTGTTGAGTGTGGAATGTATATTCGCCAGTCTGAGTAAATGCTTTAAAAATGGTATAATCGGCAAGCATTATCCGAAAGATTTCTGAATGAATTCGTTTTTAAGAAAAACGGATTTGATTTTATAGAGAAGAAGGTTTGGTTTCGCTGGATGGTGAAAGCAGCGTTCTTTTTAGGAGAATTCAATGAAAGCACTGGTCGCAGTAAAGCGCGTAGTGGACTATAACGTCAAAGTTCGTGTAAAAGCCGATGGTTCGGATGTGGATATCGGTAATGTCAAAATGTCGATGAACCCGTTTGACGAAATCGCTGTGGAAGAAGCCGTCCGTTTGAAAGAAGCCGGAAAAGTAAGCGAAATCGTAGCGGTTTCTTTGGGCGAGAAAAAATGCGAAGAAACGTTGCGTACAGCTTTGGCGATGGGTGCCGACCGTGCAATTCATGTTGAAACCCATGCGAAATTGGAGCCGCTGGCAGTTGCCAAGCTGTTGAAAGCTGTTGCGGACAAAGAAAATCCGCAAATTTTCTTTTTGGGCAAACAGGCGATCGATGATGATGCCAATCAAGTGGCGCAAATGTTGGCAGCTTTGCTGAATGCGGCGCAAGGTACGTTTGCTTCAAAAGTACAAATTGAAGGCGACGAAGTTCAGATTGTGCGCGAAATCGATGGTGGCGAAGAAACCATCGCATTGAAACTGCCTGCGGTTATCAGTGCTGATTTGCGCTTGAATGAGCCGCGCTTTGTCAAACTCCCCAATATTATGGCAGCAAAGAAAAAACCTTTGGAAAAGCTGGCTCCTGCCGATTTGGTTGCGGATATTTCACCTCGTCTGAAAACGGTGAAATTCGCCGAACCTAAAGCGCGTCAGGCAGGCGTGAAAGTAGCAAGTGTTGCCGAATTGGTTGAAAAATTGAAAAACGAAGCCAAAGTGATTTGAGGAGACTGAAATGAGTGTATTGATTATTGCTGAACACGACAACAAACAGTTGAATCCTGCCACTTTGCATGCCGTTACCGCCGCTGTCAAACTGGGCAAAGTCGATTTATTGGTTGCCGGAAGCGGTGCATCGGCCGTAGTGGAATCCGCGAAACAAGTTGCGGGTGTGGAAAAAGTTTTGGTTGCGGATGCTGCCCATTATGCCGAAGGTTTGGCTGAAGAACTGGCTCCGCTGGTTGTCAAATTGGCGGCGGATTACCGCTATGTTGCAGCAACGGCAACCACATTTGGTAAAAACCTTTTGCCTCGCGTAGCGGCCTTATTAGACGTCCCGCAAATTTCTGATTTGACCGAGATTGTGGATAACACGACTTTTGTGCGCCCGATTTATGCGGGTAATGCATTTGAAACCGTGCAAGCTGATTCGGAAAAATTAGTGCTGACCTTCCGTGCGACGGCTTTTGACGCAGCGGCGGCGCAAGGTGGTAATGCTGAGGTAATTAATGTTGAAGCAACCCCTGCCCAAAACCTGAGCCGTTTTGTGAACCGCCAGCTTTCCCATTCCGATCGTCCTGAGCTGACTCAGGCAAAAGTCATTGTCTCCGGTGGCCGTGCTTTGGGTAGTGCGGAAAAATTCAATGAAGTGCTGACACCGTTGGCGGATGTTTTAGGCGCGGCAATCGGAGCATCCCGTGCGGCGGTTGATGCCGAATATGCGCCGAATGATGTGCAGGTCGGACAAACTGGTAAAGTGGTTGCACCGCAGCTCTATTTTGCAATCGGTATTTCAGGTGCGATTCAACACGTTGCCGGTATGCAGGACAGCAAAGTCATTGTCGCAATCAATAAAGATGCCGATGCGCCGATTTTCAATGTAGCCGATTACGGATTGGTAGGCGATTTATTCGAAATCGTTCCGCAATTAACAGAAGCATTGAAAAATTGATGTTTCACGTGAAACGTTCAGACGACCTTGTTATTAATGAGGTCGTCTGAAAACATTTCAGCATGATTACGACTTATAAAACCATTACTTCCCCGACGCAGGCTGAGTTTAAAGATAAAGGCAGCCGTTTTATTGCATTTGCCTATCCGATTCGGACGTTTGCTGATGTGAAAAAATACCTCGATCCGTTAAAGGAAGAACATCATAAAGCGCGGCATTGGTGCTATGCCTATCGTTTGGGCGTAGATGGCATGCAATTTCGTGCCAATGATGATGGAGAGCCGTCAGGAAGCGCTGGGCGACCAATTTTAGGACAGATTGATTCGGTGGGTGTAACCGATGTTTTGGTCGTTGTCGTGCGCTATTTCGGCGGTACTTTATTGGGTGTTCCCGGTCTGATTCACGCATACAAAGAGGCGACGGCTCAGGCGTTGGCAATTTCGGAAGTGGTTGAAAAGAATATTGAAAAAACCGTTTGGCTGAAATGTGAATATCCGTTTTTGAATGAAGCAATACGCATTGCTAAACAATATCAGGCGGATATATTGGAGCAGGATTTACAGTTGGATTGCCGATTGACGGTAAGTTTATCGTTGGCAAATTATGAGGCCTGTGTTGCAGCTTGGAAGAATACACGGCAGATTGAAGTAAATACGGAAAAGCCTTTTGAATGAAAGGTCGTCTGAAATGCTTTGTGATGGTATTTCAGACGACCTCTTTGCTGATTAATCTTCTTGCGTATATCTGTCCAAGGCATCGACGCTGGAGCGCAAATATAGCCAAGCCAATTGATGGAATTCGCCCAGCGCGTTCCATAAGGCATCTTCGCTCATAATGCTATATTCGCCTTCTGTACGCAAATCCACCTCCACTCCATCTTCAATAGCCCGATGGCAAGCCTGATATTCGTGGGTATAGAAATTATCCATATCGCGAATCAAAGCGACGGCATGTTTCCAACGCCGGATGTCTTCTTCCAATTGCGGTAGTAAATGACACCATTCGCGGTATTTACTTTGGATTTCATCAATACGTTTTTGCATAGCTGCTTGTCCTTTTTCAATTTTGTGGATAAGTTAAATAGGTTGCAGAGTGGAATGAAGCGGTTTTTGTTTGATTCCACTAAAATTTCTTTAAATGGGACAATAGTCCCTTTGTGTCGAGTTTTCGTTAAAAGTACATATTTGTCAAGGAGATGGGATGAAGTTGCTTGTTATCGGTAATGGCGGTCGCGAACACGCGTTGGCTTGGAAATTGGCGCAGTCGTCTAAAGTGGAAACAGTATTTGTTGCACCCGGTAATGCCGGTACGGCGATTGAACCTAAATTGCAAAACATCGCCTTGACTGCGCATCAGGATTTGATTGAATTCTGCCGCAAAGAAAATATTGCTTTTATCGTCGTTGGTCCTGAAGCGCCTTTGGCGGCGGGTATTGTGGATGATTTCCGTGCCGCAGGGCTAAAAATATTTGGTCCGACACAATATGCAGCGCAGTTGGAAAGTTCTAAAGATTTTGCCAAAGCATTTATGGCGAAATACAATATTCCGACCGCGCAATACCAAACCTTTGAAAACGCCGATGCTGCACACGATTACGTCAATCAGAAAGGTGCGCCTATCGTCATCAAAGCCGATGGTTTGGCGGCAGGTAAAGGCGTGATTGTGGCGATGACTTTAGATGAAGCGCATGCCGCGATTGACGATATGCTGCTGGGCAACAAAATGGGCAATGCCGGCGCGCGCGTTGTGATTGAAGATTTCCTGCAAGGCGAAGAAGCGAGCTTTATCGTCATGGTTGATGGCAATCATGTGTTGCCTATGGCGACCAGCCAAGACCACAAGCGTCTTTTAGACGACGATAAAGGCCCGAATACGGGCGGTATGGGCGCGTACAGTCCCGCGCCTGTGGTAACGCCCGCCGTGTACGAGCGCGCGATGAACGAGATTATTTTGCCGACCATAGCGGGAATGAAAGCGGAAGGGTATGAGTTCACCGGCTTCCTGTACGCAGGTTTGATGATTGATCAAAGCGGCGCACCCTATACGATTGAGTTTAACTGCCGTTTCGGCGATCCCGAAACCCAGCCGATTATGAGTCGTCTGAACAGCGACTTGTCGGATTTGGTCGAAGCGGCAATAGACGGCAAACTCGATAGCGTAACCGCGGAATGGAACCCGCAAACTGCCGTAGGTGTAGTGCTGGCAGCGCAAAACTATCCTGAAACGCCTAAAAAAGGCGATGTTATTTCCGGTCTGGATGCTGCCAACCAAATCGGCAAAGTTTTCCATGCAGGCACAACGGCAAATGAGAAAGGCGACGTATTGACCAACGGCGGCCGCGTATTGTGTGTCGTAGGGTTGGGCGACGATGTGGCTCAAGCCAAAGCCAAGGCGTATGGCGCATTGGAAAAAATCAGCTTCGACGGCATGCAATACCGTAAAGACATTGCTGATAAAGCAATCAACCGTTAATCAAAGAAACAGGTCGTCTGAAAACGTGGTTGTGTTTCAGACGACCTCCCCTATCATGTTATTCCCCAGAATCCTTTCAGCTTCGACGCTTTGCAAGCTGCAATCCCATCTTAAAAAAGGCGGCTTGGTCGCCTATCCTACCGAGTCTTGTTACGGCATAGGCTGTATTCCGACCTTGCCTAAGGCACTCAACCGATTGATTCATCTAAAAAAAAGACCGCAACATAAAGGCATGATTGTCATTGGCAACCAATTGGAACAATTACAGCCCCTGCTCAAAAGGTCGTCTGAAAACATTCAAACCATGCTCAGAAACGAATGGCCTGCGCCCAAAACCTTTCTGCTTCCTGCTGCTGCTGATGTTTTGCCCGCATTACGCGGAAAAGGACGCAGTAAACTGGCGGTCAGGGTTCCCGCCCATGCAGGTGCGCGCCGCTTGTGTCAGGCTTTGAAAACGCCTTTGGTCTCGACTTCATGCAACCGCGCGGGTAAACGCGCGTGTAGAACGGAGCGGGAAGTAAGAAGACAGTTTGGG
Organism: Neisseria flava; assembly: GCF_982712965.1. Lineage (NCBI taxonomy): Bacteria > Pseudomonadati > Pseudomonadota > Betaproteobacteria > Neisseriales > Neisseriaceae > Neisseria > Neisseria flava. Next base: position 7,576 of record NZ_CEXQBZ010000113.1, read on the forward strand.
AGGAATATATGGGTAGTCAGCGGTTTAATCGGCAAACAAAAATCGCCGAGCCAGATTATTGATGGAGAAACGGGCGTTCGCTTGCGTTAGAAAATCGGATGGATGGGATGAGTGGGAATTATGGTTTGAACCGATAAACCGCATATTTGAGAAAATGTGGATAATCCTGAATATAACTTTCCCGAAAAAAACAAAAAGGTCGTCTGAATCCCCATATTCATGGTTTTCAGACGACCTTTTGATTTGACTATTTTGTGGATAAGTATGTAGATAAGTTGAGTATTAGAGCTTACTGCCGCATACGGCTTCGAATTGTTTTTCGGTAATCGTACCGTTCATCACGCTCATCGGGCGGATATTCGTCGCGGTGTAGCTGTGTTTAGAAATTTCTTTGCCATGTTCGTCGAGGAGTTGCAAAGCGGTCAGGCGGTAGGTTTTGTTGGTGCAATGGATTTCCCAGTCGCCGATGGCGGTTTTGTAGGCGGGCGTGTTGACGAAGCGTTCTTCTTTCATCTTTGACACGGTTTTTCTATCGCGGAAAGTGACCAAAGTGCCGTTTTTCTTGATGCTGTTTTTATCAATCGCCACTTTGATATTGCCTTCGGAAATCGTACCGATGTTGTCCCAGTTGCCGCTGACGCCGCCACTTGTCGTCGTAGTCGTTTGACAGGCACTCAAAAGCAGGGCTGCGGATAAAGTTGAAATAAGGGAAAAGTGTTTGATGTTCATAAGTTTCGGTTGCTTAGGATAAATTATTAGACTGCCGTATTATGCGCGAAGACGGCGGGGCAGTAAATCGGCTTTGCAAAGTCTTAAAACCGCCAAAACATGAAAAGGTCGTCTGAAAACAGGTTTTCTAGTCGATTGACTTGAAACCAGTATGCCTCCTCGTCTGAGATTAAAGAGAACGGTTTTCCGTTGTAAAGCAAAAAGTGAGTCGGCTTCCTACTATCTGCATTGTCAGCAGTTCCGCCATCTTGTCTCAATCACAAATCAATCCACGATACCCAACCAAGCATAACCCGTTTTCAGACGAACTCATGTGGATAACTCAAATATCCCCCATGCAGGCAGTGTCTAAAACCGCTAAAATAACGCTTTTCCCTCCCTACGGAACCATCATGCCCCAGCCTTCCGCCCAACAGATTTTGCACGAAGTATTCGGCTATCCCGAATTTCGCGGCAAGCAGGAGGCTGTCGTCAATACATTGGCAGGCGGCGGAAGCCTGATGGTATTGATGCCGACGGGCGGGGGCAAGTCGTTGTGTTACCAAATTCCCGCGCTGATGCGCGAAGGCGTCGCCATAGTCGTTTCGCCGCTGATTGCCTTGATGAACGACCAAGTGGCGAGCCTGCACGCCGCAGGCATAGAAGCAGCAGCGGTCAACAGCAGCACAACAGTGGAAGAAGCCCGCGAAGTGGCGGACAAACTCGCCCAAGGTCGTCTGAAACTGCTCTACGTCGCACCGGAGCGGCTTGTTACCGACCGTTTCCTGCGTTTTCTCGATCAGCAAACCATCAGCCTTTTCGCCATAGATGAAGCACATTGCGTCAGCCAATGGGGACACGATTTCCGCCCCGAATACCAGCAATTAGGGCTGCTTGCCGAACGCTATCCGCAAGTGCCGCGCATTGCCCTGACTGCGACCGCTGATGCGGCGACCCGCGCCGACATCAAACATTTCCTCCATCTGGAAGACGCGCCCGAATTCATCTCCAGCTTTGACCGTCCGAATATCTATTATCAGGTTATCGAAAAAAACAACGGCAAAAAGCAGCTTCTCGATTTCATCCGCAAAGAAATGGAAGGGCAAAGCGGCATCGTCTATTGCTTAAGCCGCAAAAAAGTCGAAGACATCGCCCAATTCCTCTGCGAAAACGGATTGGACGCGATTCCCTACCATGCCGGCTTGAGCATGGAAGTGCGCGAAGCAAACCAACGCCGTTTTACCCGCGAAGACAACATCATCGTCGTCGCCACCGTTGCCTTCGGTATGGGCATAGACAAACCGGACGTGCGCTTCGTCGCCCATCTCGATATGCCCCAAAGCGTCGAACATTTCTACCAAGAATCCGGCCGCGCCGGGCGGGATGGGCTGCCTGCCGTGAGTTGGCTGTGTTACGGGCTGAACGACTGGGTATTGCTGCGCGAACGTATCGCCGAAGGCAACAGCGACGAAGTGCAGAAGCAAATCGAAATGCAGAAGCTCGATGCCATGCTTTCCGTCTGCGAAACCGCCGCCTGCCGCCGCGTCCTGCTGCTCAAGCATTTCGGCGAAGAATCCGCCCCCTGCGGGCATTGCGACAACTGCCTGCATCCGCCCGTACGCTTCGACGGCACCGTCCTCGTACAAAAGCTCCTCAGTTGCGTGTATCGCGCCGGACAACGCTTTGCCGCCGGCTATATCACCAACCTGCTGCGCGGTAAAAGCGACGACTGGATAGAGCGCAACGGCCACGACAAACTCTCCACCTTCGGCATCGGCAACGGGCAAACCGACAAAGAATGGCGCAGCGTCATCCGCCAGTGCATCAGCCTCGGCTACCTCACCGTCAATACCGCACAATATCAGGCATTGCAACTGACCGAAGCTGCAAAAAAAGTCCTTAAAGGCGAAACCGAAGTCATGTTGCGCCCGCTGCGCCGCGAAAAATCCGCCACTCAAAAGCCCAAAGACAACTGGCTGCGTACCGAACGCGAAGAACGCCTATGGCAAGCATTGCGGCATTGGCGGCAGCAGCGCGCCCATTCCGAAGAAGTCCCTGCTTATGTCGTCTGCGGTGACAAAACCCTGCGCGACATCGTCAAAAAAATGCCGCAAACGCTGGAAGATTTGCACCAAATCTACGGTTTGGGTGAGGCGAAAATCAAAAAATTCGGCATCGATATCCTCAATGTCTGCAAGAACGCAGCCGAAAACCAAAGCGGACAAGCGGGCAACGAAGACCCCCTATTTACCCCCCAAACCGAGCGCGAACAGCAATTACAGCAAAAGCTGGAAACCTGGCGTGCCGAGCAGGCAGCCGCCAAACAATGCGCCTTGGGCAAAATCCTTTCCAACATCAGCCTGACCGACCTTGTCGTCTTCACGCCCGCCGAAGAAGCCGACCTGCTCGGTATTCACGGCATAGGCAGCGAAAGAATTGCCCAATACGGGCAGGTAATACTCGACATCTGCCGCCCCTACGCAGACGGGCTTTCCGAGCCGAAACAGGCAGAACGCCAGCTCGCCCGCCGCCTGTTCCAATGGTGTTTCGATACCGCCCGATATGAAGGCGGAGAGATGCACGCCGTCGCCAGAAAACAGACTTTACGCGCCATCGCCAAAGCCCGGCCGCAAACTTTGACGGCGCTTTCCAAAATTGATGACGTGAGCGGGGAATGGTTGGAAAAATACGGCGAAGAAATCGTAGAAATCTGCACGCAAGATTGACCGTTAAAAAGACACAGAAAAAGGTCGTCTGAAACCTTGAAAACCTATTTCAGACGACCTTCTGAATATTAATATCGTTATAAAACAATAACAAACAAAATTTTTTCAATTGGCTTGTAAGCATTTTCAAGCTGTCGCGTCTAATCGGGCATGAAATGATTTTATGAAACGGTTATCATGAAAACGAATATCACAGCCCCGTGGCAATCAGCTTTAGGTTTATTGGTTTTGCGCCTGTTTGCCGCTTACGAATTTTGGGAATCGGGCATGCAGAAATGGAACGGCGAAAACTGGTTTGCCGAAATCAACGACCAATTCCCCTTTCCGTTCAATTTACTGCCCGACAGCATGAATTGGAACTTGGCGATGTGGGCGGAGCTAGTTTTTCCGGTTTTGCTGCTTTTAGGATTGGCAACCCGCCTGTCTGCCTTGGGATTAATCATTGTAACGGGGGTAGCATGGGCGGCAGTCCATGCGGGTGCGGGTTATAATGTCTGCGACAACGGCTATAAAATGGCTTTGATTTATATCGTGGTTTTAATCCCGATTCTGCTGCAAGGCGCGGGCTGTTTATCGCTGGATGCGCTGTTGAAAAAACGCTTCTGCCCGAAATGTCGCGTCGGAAATCAATGAAAAAGGTCGGGGAGCGGACTTTAAACGCGCCAACTCAAATTTTTAATCTGTTTAACTTGATACTTTAAAAAGGAAATCAACATGAAAAAAAATGTAGCCGCTGCCCTTGCAGGTGCTTTGTCTTTGGCCGCCGGCGTTGTTGCCGCTGACAAACCGGTAAGTAGCAAAGCAGGTGTTCAAAAATCTGCCCAAGGCTCTTGCGGTGCGGCTAAAGCTGCCGAAGGTTCATGCGGCGCCGCTGCTTCTAAAGCAGGCGAAGGCAAATGTGGCGAGGGTAAATGCGGTTCAACTGTGAAAAAAACCCCCGCTAAAAACGCCAAAGCAGCAAAAGCCAAAGCTAAAGCAGTTGAAGGCAAATGCGGCGAAGGCAAATGCGGTTCTAAATAATTTAGAACAAAAAGCCGCATTTTATTGATAAATGCGGCTTTTTATATGATTTTGACAGCAATTTCGTACCAAAACCGTCGGAACACCATCCAAAACGGAGCAACATCATGATTCAACACGCAGGTTTAGGCTACCGCCGCGACTTGGCGGAAGACTTCCTCTCGCTTTCAGACGACAGCCCGATACGCTTTATCGAAGCCGCACCCGAAAACTGGCTGAAAATGGGCGGTAGGGCGCGCAAACAGTTTGACCGCGTGGCGGAACGGCTGCCGCTGGCGTTGCACGGATTATCCATGTCGCTGGGCGGACAAGCCCCGCTGGATACCGCCTTGATAGACGGCATCAAAGAGATGATGCGCCGTTACGATTGCACGTTTTTCTCCGACCATTTGAGCTACTGCCACGACGGCGGCCATCTCTACGACCTGTTGCCGTTGCCCTTCACTGAAGAAATGGTGCGGCATACCGCGCGGCGTATCCGCGAAGTGCAAGACCGGTTGGGCTGCCGCATCGCCGTAGAAAACACCTCCTACTACCTGCATTCCCCGCTTGCCGAAATGAACGAAGTCGAGTTCCTCAACGCCGTTGCACGCGAGGCCGACTGCGGCATTCATCTCGATGTGAACAATATCTACGTCAACGCCGTCAATCACGGACTGTTGTCGCCCGAAGCCTTTTTGGAAAACGTTGACGCAGGTCGCGTGTGTTACATCCACATCGCCGGACACGACGTCGAAACCCCCGAGCTTTTGATTGATACCCACGGCGCGGCGGTTTTACCGACCGTTTGGGACTTGCTCGAACTCGCCTACACCAAGCTGCCGACCATCCCGCCCACCCTGTTGGAACGCGATTTCAATTTCCCGCCTTTTGCCGAACTCGAAGCCGAAGTCGCCAAAATCGCCGAATATCAAACGCGCGCCGGAAAGGAATACCGCCGTGCAGCCTGAAACCTCCGCCCAATATCAACAACGCTTTGCCCAAGCAATACGCGAAGGCGAAGCCGCCGACGGCTTGCCGCAAGACCGCCTGAACGTCTATATCCGCCTGATACGCAACAATATCCACAGCTTCATCGACCGCTGTTATACCGAAACGCCGCAATATCTCGACAGCGAAGAATGGGGTCGTCTGAAAGAAGGCTTCATCCGAGACGCGCGCACCCAAACCCCTTATTTCCAAGAAATCGCCGGCGAATTCCTCCAATACTGCCAAAGCCTGCCGCTTTCAGACGACCTCTTGGCACTGATGGACTTCGAACACACTCAACTGCTCGCCGAAGTCGCACAAACCGACAGCCAAGCCTCGCCCGCCGATTCAGACGATTTGGTGTACACCCTTTCTCCCGCCTCCTTTGTCCGCCGTTACCACTGCGACGTTACCGACGAATTGCAGGTGGCGGAAACCGCCGTTTTGGTGTGGCGCAACAGCGAAGACGACGTGATGTACCAAACCCTCGACGATTTCGACGCATTATTGCTGGAAACGCTGGCAGACACGCCCGCTTCCCTGAACGGACTGCAAGCCATGCTGGCAGAATTCATGTCGTCTGAAAACGGCTGGCAGGACGCATTAAGGCAGAAATGGGTGGATTGGCTGGAACAAGGTATTTTGGTTGCCGCATAAGCCAATGGCAATTAAGATTCGCATTTCGAGAGCAATGTATAGTGGATTAAATTTAAACCAGTACGGCGTTGCCTCGCCTTGCCGTACTATTTGTACTGTCTGCGGCTTCGTTGCATTGTCCTAATTTAAATTTAATCCACTATATTAGTGGGGCTGCCGTATTTGCTAGGGCAGCCTCAAAAAGAAAAAGGTCGTCTGAAAACTTTTCAGACGACCTTCTTGTTTACTGTTTTACCGTACGACAGTATCAATCGAGCAACGCGTCCACAAACGCGCGCGCGTTAAACGGGCGCAAATCGTCTATGCCTTCGCCCACGCCGATGTAGCGGACGGGAATAGGGCGGTCGGAGGCAAGCGTGGCAAGGATGCCGCCTTTTGCCGTACCGTCGAGTTTGGTCACAATTAGCCCCGTCAGCCCCAGCGCATCGTCAAAGGCTTTGACTTGGTTGACAGCGTTTTGCCCGATGTTGGCATCGAGGACGACGATGATTTCGTGCGGCGCGTCGGGCATCGCTTTTTGCAGCACGCGCTTCACTTTTTTGATTTCTTCCATCAAATGAAGCTGCGTGGGCAGACGGCCGGCGGTGTCGGCCAGCACGATGTCGATGCCGCGCGCTTTGGCGGCTTGGACGGCATCGAAGCAGACGGCGGCGGAATCGCCTGTGGTTTGCGAAATGACGGTAACGTTGTTGCGTTCGCCCCATGCTTGAAGCTGCTCGCGGGCGGCGGCGCGGAAGGTGTCGCCGGCGGCAAGCAGCACGGATTTGCCCTGCGCTTGGAAATATTTGGCGAGTTTGCCGATGGAGGTGGTTTTGCCCGCGCCGTTGATGCCCGCCAGCATGATGACGAACGGCTCTTTCGTCTCGGGCAAGACCAGCGGTTTTTCCAACGGTTTAATCAAGTCGTACAAAGCTTCTTTCAATGCGCCGCGCAACTCGTTGCCGTCTTTCAGTCCTTTGAGGCTGACGCGGTTGCGCACGTCTTTCATCAGGTATTCCGTCGCTTCCATACCCATGTCGCTGGTAATCAGCACGGTTTCCAGCTCTTCGTACAAATCTTCATCGATTTGCCCGCCGCCGAACACGCCCGCCAGCGATTTCGCCATTTTGTCGCGCGATTTGGTTAAACCCTGTTTCAAACGCGCCGCCCAGCCGAGTTTGGGTTCGGTTTCGGACGGTTCAGAGGTTTCAGACGACGTTGCGACGGCTGTATTTTCAGGGGTTTTTACGGAATGTTCTTCGGATGTTGCAGGCGCGGCTTCAGCTTGAATTTCTACGGTTTCGACAGTTTCTGCGGTTTCAGACGACCCGTCGCTGACCGCTTCATGGACGTGTTCTACTGCTGCGGAAACATTTTCGGCAACGGTTTCGCTGACCGCTTCCACGCGTTCTTCCACTTTTTCGACCGTTTCAGACGACGTTTCGCCGACTGCCTCGCGGACGTGTTCGACCGTTTCGGAAACATGTTCAACCACAGTCTCGCGGATTTCTTCGGCGCGCTCTTTTGCGTTTTCTACCGCCGTTTCGACTGCCTCCGTCAGCTCTTCCGCTTTTTCGCCGATGTTTTCCTGAACCGTTTCAAGCGTTTGCGAAACGGCAGTTTCGGCGTGTTCTACGGCTTCGGCGGCGGTTTCCTGAATGCGGGTTTCTTCTTGAGCGGGCGTTTCCTGTTTTTTCTTGCGGCGGAAGAAGCTGAACATTGAATTTTCCTTTTAATTTTAGAAGCTTGAAATAGAGCGTATTGTAGCGTATTTTACGCGGCAAGGTCGTCTGAAAATCCAGGCTGTAAGGTTTTGGCATCTTCAACGTCTAATAATACAAACCGTCCACACAGGAAACATAGAGATGAAACCTCGTACCTTCTTTTCCCTTTGCGCCAAGTTCGGCTGCCTGTTTGCGCTGGGCGCTTGTTCGCCCAAAATCGCCGATGCCGAAGCCGCGACCGTGCCGCACACTTTGTCCACGTTAAAAACCGCGGACAACCGCCCCGCCAGCGTTTATTTGAAAAAAGACAAACCCACCCTGATTAAATTCTGGGCGAGCTGGTGTCCTTTGTGTTTGTCCGAATTGGGGCAGACCGAAAAATGGGCGCAGGACAAGCGCTTCAGCTCCGCCAACCTGATTACCGTCGCCTCCCCCGGTTTTCTGCACGAGAAAAAAGACGGCGACTTCCAGAAATGGTATGCCGGGTTGAACTATCCCAAGCTGCCCGTCGTGACCGACAACGGCGGCACCATCGCCCAAAGCCTGAATATCAGCGTTTACCCTTCGTGGGCGTTAATCGGTAAAGACGGCGACGTGCAGCGCATCGTCAAAGGCAGCATCAACGAAGCGCAGGCATTGGCGTTAATCCGCGATCCGAATGCCGATTTAGGTCGTCTGAAAAACGCGTTCTACAAACCCGACACACAGAAAAAGGATTCAAAAATCATGAGCACGCGCACCATCTACCTCGCAGGCGGCTGCTTCTGGGGCTTGGAAGCCTATTTCCAACGCATAGACGGCGTGGTGGACGCCGTATCCGGCTACGCCAACGGCAAAACAAAAAATCCGAGCTACGAAGACGTGTCCTACCGCGACACGGGTCATGCCGAGACCGTCAAAGTCACCTACGATGCTGACAAACTCAGCCTCGACGACATCCTGCAATACTATTTCCGCGTCGTTGACCCGACCAGCCTCAACAAACAAGGCAACGACACCGGCACGCAATACCGCAGCGGCGTGTACTACACCGACCCCGCCGAAAAAGCCGTCATCGCCGCCGCCCTCAAACGCGAGCAGCAAAAATACCAACAGCCCCTCGTCGTCGAAAACGAGCCGCTGAAAAACTTCTACGACGCCGAGGAATACCATCAGGACTACCTGATTAAAAACCCCAACGGCTACTGCCACATCGACATCCGCAAAGCCGACGAACCGCTGCCGGGCAAAAGCAAGGCCGCCCCGCAAGGTAAAGGCTTCGACGCGGCAACATATAAAAAACCCAGTGATGCCGAACTCAAACGCATCCTGACCGAAGAGCAATACCAAGTTACCCAAAAAAGCGCGACCGAATACGCCTTCAGCCACGAATACGACCATCTGTTCAAACCCGGCATTTATGTGGACGTCGTCAGCGGCGAACCCTTGTTCAGCTCCGCCGACAAATTCGATTCCGGCTGCGGTTGGCCGAGCTTCACCCGCCCGATTAACGCCGCCGCCGTTACCCAACACGACGATTTCAGCTACAACATGCGCCGCACCGAAGTCCGCAGCCATGCCGCCGATTCGCACTTGGGACACGTCTTCGCCGACGGTCCGCAAGACAAAGGCGGACTGCGCTACTGCATCAACGGCGCGAGCCTGAAATTCATCCCGCTGGAACAAATGGATGCGGCAGGCTACGGCGCGTTGAAAGGCAAAGTGAAATAAAGGCGCGATAACACGAAAGGTCGTCTGAAAACGGCGGGTCGAGTAGGAATGCCCGACCCGCAAATTTTAGTGAATCAAAATAATAAACTTGCATACCATCATTTTCAGAAATGTTTCGCAGTTTCCGTCATTTCAAGCCTCTGGATTTCAGCCTGCGGAAAATGACAGCCGATGGGAAATGGCGTATTGAAAGTTGAATGAATCAGCTAAGGAAGAAAGGTCGTCTGAAAACGTTTTAACACCATTCGTTAGACGTTTTCAGACGACCTTTCATTTGTTTTGACAAACTGTTCAGCCTTTCGGATAAAACCGCACCACATTTTCCCCCTCGGGCAGCGTCAATTTTTTCACGGCATGGCCGTACACGGTTTCGAGTGTAATGGTCAAGCCACCTTCGGTTTCAAAAATCTTATCCACAAAGGCTTCAGCCGCGCGGTCATCGCTGAATTTCAAGGCGTGCCATAGACCTAAGGTTTCCATGTCCTGCTGGAACGTCGCCGCTTTGCGGTAGCTCAATTCGAGCTTGGCAGTATCGGTAACGGGGTCGTAGAAACCGTTATCGGCAAGCATGTCTCCGAGGTCGTGCATATCGATTAAGGTCGGCGTTTCATACGTTATCCCCGCGCTTTTCAGACGACCTGTCAGCTCGGTCAGGCTGTCGCGGCCGAAATGGGTGAAGAATAATAAACCGTCTGTTTTCAAGGCGTTTGCCCAGTTTTTCAGGACGGGCAGGATTTCGTCCGCGCGGGGCAGGCTGAGGTTCGCCCACAACATATCGGCAGCGGCTTCGGGCAGCGGGGCGGTGAGGGCTTGGCAATGTTGGGCGACGGTTTTGCCGGTGAGCTTTTGCCAAAAACCGTTTTTGCGCGCGGCTGCGGCGGTTTGAAGGAAGTCGGCGCGCGGGTCGTATTCTTCGAATACCGCGTTCGGATAACGCGCGGCAAGCAGGCTGCGGCTGATGTCTGCGTCCGCGCCGACCAGCAGGACGCGCTTGGGCGCGTTGCGGACGATTTGCAGCCGCTCGTCGGTGTCTTGGGCGAGATGGCGGTGGATTTGCCAGCGTTTGTCTTGGGGGTTCATGTTTCAGACGACCTTTTTTTCTTTTTTTGAAGGAGTAGTACCGTTATTGATGTTTGTATAGGAGTGGCGGTTCTATGTTCTTATGCCGTATTCCGAAAACCACCCTAATCCTCGTATGTCGTCATTCCCGCCTGCGCGGGAATGACGAAACGGGTTTTCTGCCATTTTAATCTATTAAAAATAGAAAAATTTCCTTAATCCTTAATTTCTAAATTCATATTTGTACAGAAATCAAAGTATGCCTTTTCAGACGACCTTTTCGACAAAGCCGCGGTAGCGTTCGGCAAATTCATCTGCGTGGCTTAAAAACGGGGCGTGTGCCGCTTTTTCCATCAAGACCAATTCGCTGTCCGCCAGATGGCGGTTGAGGTATTCGCCCATACGCGGCGGGGTGATGGCGTCTTTTTGTCCGAACACTAAAAGCGACGGGGCTTGGATGCTTGAAAGCAGGGGGCGGGCATCGGCTTGGTTGACGGCGTCCAGCGCAGCTTGCAGGGCGGGCGGTGCGCCGTGGCGGGAGAGATCGGGCAGGATGTTGCCGATGATTTCGGCGGCGTTTGGTGTATGCAGCAACTGTAATTGTAGAAACTGTTTGATATGTTTGGCATAATCCTGCCGAAACGCGCCGACCATCTTGCTCAAAGCGGAATTGGACAGCCCTTCGGGGTAGTCCGCGTCGGCAGTCAGGCGGGCGAAACTTGCGGTCAGGCAGAGCGAACGGACTTTGTCGGGACGGCGTGCGGCGAGATGGAGCGCGACCAAGCCGCCGAGCGACCAGCCGAGGATGTGTGCCGGTGTATCGATTTCTTCGGCGAAGGCTTCGGCAATCGCGGCGATGTTGAAGTTTTCGGCAAAGGGTGCGTCGCCGTGTCCGGGCAGGTCGAGAGCGTGGATGTCCCAATCGGCAGGCAGGCGCGGGATGAGGTCGTCGAAGACGTGGCGGTTCGCTGCCCAGCCGTGTATCAGATAAACTTTTTTGGCGGAGTGCGGCATGGCTGTTTTCTCTATGGATGTTTTCTCTTGGTGGTGCAATGCGGGATGGTGGAACAAAAGCCGTTGCGTATTATGCCACGCCTTGGTTTCAGCGTGCGAAAACCGGCTGTATGGCGGGTTTTGCGACGGTTGCGCGGCGGATTTGGAAGAGTTTTTTACGGACGTGGCAAACAGTTGCCCTTTGTGTTTCCGCCCTATACAGGGCGGGGCGGTGTGCGGCGGCTGTCAGAAGAAGCCGCCGGCATTTGAGCGGATGTGGGCTTCGCTGTATTATGAGCCGCCCGTCAGCAGTATGATACGCGCGTTGAAGCATTTGGCTGACCTCGGCATGAGCCGTCCGCTGGCGGAACTGATGCGCCGCCATGCGCCCGACTGGCTGGAAACGGAGCATTTCGATTTTGTGCTGCCCGTGCCGTTGAGCAAAGAAAGGCGGCTGTATCGCGGCTTCAACCAAAGCGAGGAATTGGCGGATATTCTGTCCGAACATTACGGCTGGACACTGCTGCCGCGGCAGACGGTTTTCAGACGACATCGCGAGCCGCAAAGCACGCTGAAAAGCGCAGATAGGGTTCGCAATATAAAAAATGCTTTTGAAATCAATGGTCATATCTCGAAAAACTGTAATATTTTGTTAATCGACGATGTGTTCACCACCGGCTCGACGCTGGACGAATTGGCGCGGACGCTGAAAAAATCAGGCGCAGGCAAGATTTTTTGCTGGAGTTTGGCGCGTCCGCCAATGAAAAAATAGCTTAAAGTTTTTGACACCTACGGAACATTTCGGCATTATGCCGCTCTATAAGTGATTGATTTATATGTTTACCATAGTTTTGTACCAACCCGAAATCCCGCCCAATACGGGCAATATCATCCGATTATGCGCCAACACCGGAGCAGATTTGCATCTGGTCAAGCCGCTCGGTTTTCCGCTGGATTCGGCAAAAATGAAACGCGCAGGTTTGGATTATCACGAGTTTGCAAAACTGATGGTACACGAGAATTTCGAAGATTGTCTCAAAGCCTTGGAAGGCCGCCGCATTTTTGCGCTGACCACTAAAGGCAAAACCCGTCCCGACGAAGTTTCTTTTGTTGAGGGCGATGTTTTTTTGTTCGGTCCCGAGACACGAGGCCTGCCCGCCGAAATCCTCGACACCCTGCCCGAAGGGCAAAAGCTGCGTCTGCCCATGAAGCCCGGCAGCCGGAGCATGAATCTTTCCAACACCGTCGCCGTGATTCTGTTTGAAGCATGGCGGCAAAACGGTTACGCAGGCGGTGTATAACATCCGCAAGGGAGTCTCCCTGAGCCGTTTGACAAAAACCAAGGCGATACTGTCCGACAACAGCTTGGTTTTTGTCAAACCGCCAATACGTCGTCTGAAACCGCCTGGGAGCCATCCCGTCGCGTTATCAACTCTAGAACGGACTACGTTTTGATTTTATCTAAAACCACCCTTTTCTCCACCCTGACTGCCGTTGCAATCAGCATCCTTTCCATTCATTCCGCCTCTGCCGACTCCATCGTCCGCGCCGAGAAGCTGAGCTCCTCAGCCAACCGCAGCTACAAAGTCGCCGGCAAACGCTACACGCCGATGACCAAAGTATCCAACTTCAGTCAAACCGGCAACGCCTCATGGTACGGCAGCCAATTCCACGGCCGTAAAACTTCCAGTGGCGAGCGTTACAACATGAACGCCCTGACCGCCGCCCACAAAACCCTCCCCATTCCCAGCTACGCCCGTGTGACCAACACCAAAAACGGTAAAAGCGTCATCGTCCGCGTCAATGACCGCGGTCCTTTCCACGGCAACCGCGTAATCGACGTTTCCAAAGCCGCCGCCCAACAATTAGGTTTCATCAACCAAGGCACGGCACACGTCAAAGTCGAGCAAATCGTTCCGGGTCAAAGCGCACAAGCCTACAACGGTCAAGACATTTTTGTCGATTTGAAATCCTTCGGTACCGAGCGTGAAGCGCAAGCCTATATGAACCAAGCTGCGGTAAACCTTTCTTACGGCAAAATGAATCCGAAAGTTTCCATGGAGAAACGCGACTACGAATACGTCGTCAAAATGGGTCCCTTCACCTCGCAAGAGCGTGCCGCCGAAGCCGAAGCCAAAGCACGCGGTCTGATTCAGGCAGCTTCGCTGTCCCTCTAAGCCGCATCCGTGTTTTCAGACGACCTGTTGCAAGACAGGTCGTTTTGTATTGAAGCATGGGTATAGTGGATTAACTTTAAACCAGTACGGCGTTGCCTCGCCTTAGCTCAAAGAGAACGATTCTCTAAGGTGCTGAAGCACCAAGTGAATCGGTTCCGTACTATCTGTACTGTCTGCGGCTTCGTCGCCTTGTCCTGATTTAAATTTAATCCACTATACAAAGCCGTCGTATCCTTGCATCCTTTCCCTTATAATCCCCCGCTTCTCAACCAAAGGAATCACCACCATGTCCCTCCCACCTTGCCCACAATGCCAATCCGAATACACCTACGAAGACAGCAGCCAATACATCTGCCCCGAATGCGCGTTTGAATGGACAGAAAACGACGGCGAAACCGCCGAAGAAACCCTGAGCGTCAAAGATGCCAACGGCGCCGTGTTGCAAGACGGCGACACAGTCGTCCTGATTAAAGACCTCAAAGTCAAAGGCAGCTCCATGGTCATCAAGCAAGGAACCAAGGTGAAAGGCATACGCCTGCAAGAAGGCGACCACAATATCGGTTGCAAAATCGACGGCAGCGCGATGAATTTGAAATCAGAGTTTGTCAAAAAAACATGATGTTGGTATAATAACCATTGGTGGGTCGCTAGGCCGACCTGAAAACCGTTTGTAAAGCTACTTGTCTCCGTAAGGGTTGCTTTCAAACGGTTTTCGCCTTTTTTAAAGCTGTTTTCCCATAAAAAAACGCACCTTATTGCGAGGTGCGTTTTGATTTGTACGGCTTAGAATTTGGCACCGGATTGGTTGGCCATATAATCGACCGCCGCTTTGACTTCGTCGTCGCTCAGGCTGGTATTGCCGCCTTTTGCCGGCATGGTGTTGAAGCCTTCGAGTGCATGCTTATGCAGGGTTTCTTTGCCTTGTTTGATACGCGGAGCCCAGTCGTCATTTTTACCGACGACCGGAGCGCCTGGGATGGTACCGCCGTGGCACATTTTACAGTTGGCTTCAAAAACGGCTTTACCGTCCACTTTGGCAGAAGAAGCATCTGCGGGTTTTTCTTCCGGTTTGGCTTCAGCAGGAGCCGCTTCTTTCACTTCTGACGCAGCTTTGTCGGCAGCCTCTTCTACCTTGCTTGCAGCTTCTTGAGCGGCAGAAGCAACGGTATCAACGGCAGAAGCAGCAGCGTCTTTAACATCGGAGGCAACGGCGGTAGCCGCTTCCTTAGATTCCTGCTTGGCTTCTTGAGAACAGGCTGTCAGTGCAGCCATCATCATTGCAGCAATTAGTAATTTGTTCATGTTCTATCCTTCTTTAAATTTTCTAGTTAAGGTACTGTTTATAATACAGCTATGAAATATTAACACATATAATATGAACGTTTCCGCCGATGTAATGAACTGTAGTAATGAATATTGTCATAAATCATATTTTGTACTGAAAAATGGATGAAAATGTTGACACCCATACAACCATTCCTATAAAACTTCCAGCTTATTGGGCGGTTTAAACCTTGTTTGCCATGCTTCAAAATCTGCCCAAATACCGCCAAATTTCAAAAGCCGAGTTTAAAAACCCGGCTTTTTTATGGGTGTTCCGTTTCATAGAAAATTCATCTTCAACCGCGATCAATCCGTGTTTTCTCTTAATGATAAAAGGTCGTCTGAAACCTACATCAGGTTTCAGACGACCTTTTTACCTTATCCGGTAGCCTCAAAAAATCTTTTTCATGGCTTTATGGATGAGGTCGAGTTGTTTTTTATATTCGCGGCAATGGGGGCATATCAGCAGGTGGCTGCCCAGAAAAATGCGTTCTGGAACGGTCAGGCGGGTTTCGTCCTGTTTTTTGGAGAGCAGGTAGGCGGTTTTGCGGCATTTGTTCATTGTGGTTTCCTAACAGGGTTAACCGGCATGTCCTGCATTGCCGAACCATTTGATTTGCAGGCATTGGCGCAGGGTTTCGCGGGCGCGGTGCATGATGGTATGGTAGTTGGACATGCTGATGCCGCATTGCTCGCGGATTTCGTCGGACGAGAAGCCGAGGATTTCTTTCATGGTAAACACGCGGGCAGTGTTTTCCGGCATTTGGTAGAGGCAGGTTTGCAGGATTTCACGAAACTCTTTGTTGTCCAACGTTTTTTCGGGCGAGGCCCAAGTTTGCGGATGGCCGTCCGTCGTCCAATGTCCGTCTGATGCAAACCGTTCTTCAAAGATTTCGTCCAACATTTCTTCCGCAGGCGTGGCGAATACTTCGCGCTGCCGTCCGATTTGGCGCAGGCAGTCGGTGATTTTGTTTTTCAAAATGGCAAACAACCAACTGCCCACTTGTGCATCACCTTTAAAACCTTCGGCAGCGCGGTAGGCGGAAAGCATGGTTTCCTGCACAAGGTCTTCCGCCAAATCGGGGCGGTCGGGCAACTGGATGCGGGCGAAACGCAGGAGCAGCTTGCGGGATTCGGCAAGCTCGGCGTCAGTCAATTCGGGGAAGGGCATAATGTATTATTATCGAATGAATGGGTACGGATTTTACGCCGATATGGGAAAGGTGTGTGATGAAACAGACGAACGCACAGACTCCGCCTTTCAGACGACCTGATACATTTCTTAACCGTCCAGCGTAAAAAGACGTACAAAACCCAAGCTGCCTCGGTCTAATCATTTATAATTTCATCAAAATAAAAACAAGGATTTCACACCATGGCAAAAAAATTCCCTATCTTCCCCAAAGCGCCGGAGCGCATCTGCTGGGGTTGCGACAAATATTGCAAAGAAGACGATTTGCAGTGCGGCAACGGCTGCGAGCGCATCCAACACCCCATCGAATTGGACGGGCGCGAGTGGTATAAAAAAGGCGACTGGAGCAATTTGTTGAGCGAAGAGCAGCAAATCGAACTGGGTTTGAAAGAAGCGCCCAAACCCGCCAAGCCGCATATCAAACTGCCGTTGCGGAACAAAACGGCTTAAGCACCCCGCTAAACTTAAGGGGTCGTCTGAAAACCGAAGGGGCGCGATCATGCGCCCTTATCTTTATTTCAACGATGCACCAACGTAATCGAATTCAACCACACCGCACCGCAGCCGCCCATCTCTATATAGCAAACATACTCAACTTTAAATACGGTATATCATCAAATTCCGTCATTCCCGCCCCCGCCTACGCGAGGACAGGCTACGGCGGGAATCCATTTTTTAAATTCAGAAACTGTTTTCCAAATCAAGGTTTCTCAAGTTTTACGATGGATTCCCGCCTGCGTGGGAATGACGACAGCCGGTAAGTGCATATCGAAAATAAAGTAATTTAACTTGTTCACACGAAGACAGAAACGACAACGGTTCAAAACTCCTGTCCCGATGCAGCCTCCCTTACCAAAGGTCGTCTGAAAACACAAAAATATGCTTTTCAGACGACCCCTCCCATCTCTCCCGAACCCGTCCGCGAAAAATGCTAAAATAACCAATTCATAAGCAAATCCACCTTTTCAGACGACCTCGATGCTCACCGATTTAGAAAAAAACGCCATCCGCGACCATTACCAAAATATCGGCAAAAACCTGCCCGGTTTCCGTCCGCGCGCTTCGCAGCGGGAAATGATTGCGGCGGTTGCCAACGCTTTTTCGCGGACGTTGACGCGCGAAGAAGGCGGCGAGCCGCCCAAGCGCGAGGGTGAGAGCATTGCCGTTATCGAAGGGCCGACCGGCGTGGGCAAATCGCTTGCCTACTTACTGGCGGGTGGCATTATGGCGCAGACGCGCGGCAAGCGGCTGATTGTGAGCAGCGCGACGGTTGCCTTGCAGGAGCAGTTGGTTGACCGCGATCTGCCGTTTTTGGTTGAAAAAAGCGGCTTGGAACTGACCTTCGCGCTTGCCAAAGGGCGTGGCCGCTATCTCTGCCCCTACAAACTCTACCAACTCACGCAAAGCAACGCCCAGCAAAACCTGCTCGGCTTTGAAGCCCCCGCCGTCTTGTGGGACAGCAAACCCAAGCCCGAAGAATTGAAGCTGCTGCGCGACATCGCCGACGAATTTTCCGCCCGTCGGTTCAACGGCGACCGCGATACTTGGCCGGAAAAAATCGACGACACCATCTGGATGAAGGTGAACAACGACAACTACGGCTGTCTCAAAGCCGCCTGTCCCAACCGCCCGGAATGTCCGTTTTACCTTGCCCGCGACACACTGGAAACCGTCGATGTCGTCGTAACCAACCACGATTTGCTGATGGTCGACATCAGCATGGGCGGCGGCGTGATTTTGCCCGACCCTGAAAACAGCTTCTACTGCATAGACGAAGCGCACCACCTGCCCAAAAAAGCACTCAGCCAGTTTGCCGCCGAGCATTCGTGGAACCAAGCGGTGTGGGCGTTGGAAAAACTGCCGCAGGTTACCGGCAAAATTGCCGCACTCACCGACAAAGGCGAGTTGGCGAATCTTGCCGACGAAGCCGCCGCCGCGCTGCTCGAAAGCCTGCACGAATGGCAGTTCCACCTCGCCGAAGAGCCGTCTTTGGGCTTGGGGTCGTCTGAAAACGACAGACGGACAAACAGCGAACCGACTTGGCTGTGGGAAGACGGCAAAATCCCCGAAGGCCTCGAAACCACCGTTTCCAACACCGCCATCGCCGCCCGCAGCCTCTACAAACACATCAACAGCCTCAGCGACGCATTGTCCGCCGCCCGCCGCGAAAAAGACCAAAACAGCGCGCAAATCGACCGCCTGAGTACCGAATTCGGCGTGTTCCGCGCCCGCATCGAACAAATCACCGCCACATGGGATTTACTCTCCACCGTCCCACTCGAGGGCGAAGAACCGCTGGCGAAATGGATAACCCGCCGCGCCGACGACAAAAACGACTACATTTTCAACGCCAGCCCCATCAGCAGCGCGTCCCACCTCGCCAACAGCCTGTGGCGGCGCGCGGCAGGCGCAGTGTTGACCTCCGCCACCCTGCAATCCTTGGGCAGCTTCAACCTGATCCTGCGCCAAACCGGACTGCAATGGCTGCCCGAAACCACCACCCTCGCCCTAGAAAGCCCGTTTGATTTCGACGCGCAAGGCGAACTCTACATCCCGCCCGTGCACGCCAGTCCCAAAGACCCCGCCGCGCACACCGCCGCCATTGTCGAATGGCTGCCCAAGCTCATTTCGCCCACCGAAGCCATCGGCACGCTCGTCCTGTTTTCCTCGCGCAAACAAATGCAGGATGTCGCCCTGCGCCTGCCCGAAGACTACCTGCCGCTCTTGCTCGTACAAGGCGAATTACCCAAAGCCGTCCTCCTGCAAAAACACCACCAAGCCATAGAAGAAGGCAAAGCCAGCATCATCTTCGGACTCGACAGCTTCGCCGAAGGACTCGACCTGCCCGGCACCGCCTGCGTGCAAGTTATCATCGCCAAACTCCCCTTCGCCATGCCCGACAACCCCATCGAAAAAACCCAAAACCGCTGGATAGAACAGCGCGGCGGCAACCCCTTCATCGAAATCACCGTCCCCGAAGCCGGCATCAAACTCATCCAAGCCGTCGGCCGCCTCATCCGCACCGAACAAGACTACGGCCGCGTGACCATCCTCGACAACCGCGTCAAAACGCAGCGGTACGGCCAACAATTACTAGCCAGCCTGCCGCCGTTTAAAAGGATAGGTTGAAATCCATAAATAAAAAGGTCGTCTGAAACCAGATTTCCAATTTCAGACGACCTTTTTCAAACCCGTATCCGTCAATAAAGTTCTAACGGCACGTCCAGCAATGCCTGCGCGTTTTCAATCTGCGCGGCGCAGGCGTAAACCTGCGGCAGGACGTGGGCGCAATAGACGCGGGCGTTGTGTTGCTGCGCGGCGTAGAAATTGCTGCCGAAGCCGCCGGCGTCTTCCTTTTGGGCGGCTTCGGCGGCAAGGTAGGCGCGGGCGAGTCCGATGGCGCCGAGTGTCAGCCCCATTTGTTGCAGGTAGGCGTTGGACGCGGCGGCGGCGAGGGCGGGACGGTCGGCGTATCCGACCATGCGGGCGATGCTTTGTTCCGCCGTTTCAATGGCTTGCGCCAGTTGCTGCGCGGCGGCAGGTTCGGCGGCGGCGAGTTTGTCCGCCAGCTCTTTTCCTTCGGCGAGCAGCTTCAAAGGCAGCGCGCCGTTTTTGCTGGTGGTTTTGCGCCCTGCCAAATCGGCGGCCTGTATGCCGTTGGTGCCTTCGTAAATCGGCGTAATCCGCACGTCGCGCAGGTATTGCGCCACGCCGCTTTCTTCGACGTAGCCCGCGCCGCCGTAAATCTGAATGGCGAGGTTGGTCAGGACGACGCCGTTGTCGGTCGGCCAAGCCTTGACGATGGGAATCAGGAAATCCAGTTCGCGCTCCGCTTCTTTGCGCAATACGTTGTCGGGGCAGGCGGCGGCAAAATCGGTCAGGGCGGCGGCGCGCAGATACAGGGCGCGTTGGGCGGCGAGCGTTGCCTTTTGTATCAACAACATACGGCGCACGTCAGGATGGTGGATAATCGCTACGTCGTCTGAACCGTCTGTCTCGTCGCGCCCTTGCACGCGCTCTTTCGCATAGGCGAGCGCGTTTTGGTAGGCACGTTCGGCAACGGCATGACCTTCGATGCCGACATTCAGCCGCGCGGTTTTCATCATGGTAAACATATACGCCAAACCCTTGCCCGCCCTGCCGACCAGATAGCCTTCGGCGTTGTCGAACTCCATCGTACAGGTCGGGCTGGCGTGTATGCCGAGCTTGTGTTCGATGCCGATGGCGCGCACGCCGTTGCGTCCGCCCAAGCTGCCGTCCGCGTTTACCAAATATTTCGGCACGATAAACATAGACACGCCCTGCACGCCCGGCGCGGCATCGGGCAGGCGCGCGAGCACCAGATGGACGATGTTTTCCGTCATTTCCTGATCGCCCCAAGTGATGAAGATTTTCTGACCGCTGAGGGCATACGCACCGTTTTCTTTCGGCACGGCGCGGGTGGCGATATGGTTCAAATCCGAACCCGCCTGCGGTTCGCTCAAATTCATCGTTCCCGCCCATTCGCCGCTGCACATTTTCGGCAGATAGGTCTGTTTCTGCTCCTCGCTGCCATGTTTGAACAGCGCGTCCACCGCCCCCAGCGTCAGCATCGGCATCAGCGACAGGGCAAGGTTGGCGGCGCACCACATCTCTTCACACACCGCCGACACGACCGCCGGCAGCCCCTGTCCGCCAAACTCTGCCGGCGCGCGCAAACCCGCCCAACCCGCTTCGCAGAAATCATAGTAGGCACGCGCCAAATCGGGATGGGTGGTAATCACGTCGTCTGAAAAACCTGCGCCGTGCAGGTCGCCGGTGCGGTTGGTGTCCGCCCATTGCTCCGAGGCAAACCGCGCCGCTTCGTCCAGCACTGCATCCACCGTTTCCGCATCCAAACCTTCTGCATGGGGCAGTTGCAGGATTTCGTCCAACCTGCCGTGCACGCGGATGCCGAAACGCAATTCGTTTACAGGGGCCGTGTAGCTCATGGAATCTCTCCGAAGTGAATGATTTGAAATGGATTTGGGATAAATTGGTATAGTTATACTAATCCTAAACCACAGGTTTGCAAAGCGCAGGTTTTCAGACGACCTCGGGCAAAATAAAAGGCTATCCTTCTATTTTTAAACAAATTATTTCAAATCAGGCAGCATGGGCGGAGCGCAGCAGGTTTGAGCGCGGTCAAAGTCGTCAAAGGTCGTCTGAAAAGGCGGTTTCAATGAAATGAGAAGGGGAGGGCAAGTTTTTCAGACGACCTTTTGTCCGTCTTTATCAACAAGAATCTGCTAAAATCGTCCGTTTCCCACTTCAACCTGACAGCAGCAATACATGAATATCTTTTACGAAGAGTCCGGCCAATTCAAAGTCGCCGCCATCGTCCAAAAAAACGACGCCACCTACCAAGTCGATACCCAACACGGCAAGCGCACCAAAGTGAAGGCGAACAACGTCTTTGCCGAGTTCGACGGCGATATGGCGGCGTTTTTGGAGAACGCGCAGGCGCAGGCGGCGGACATCGACACCGATTTATTGTGGGAAGTATGCGGCGAAGAAGAATTTTCCGCCGAGGCGATTGCCGAAGAATATTACGGCCATGCGCCGACCAAAACCGAGCTGGCGGCGACCTTGATTGCGCTTTACGCCGCGCCGATGTATTTCTACAAAAAAGCCAAAGGCGTGTTCAAAGCCGCGCCCGAAGAAACTTTGAAACAGGCGCTTGCCGCCATCGAACGCAAAAAACAACAAGACGCGCAAATCGACGCTTGGGCGGAAGCCTTGAAACGCGGCGAGATGCCGTCTGAAATCGCGGCGGATTTGAAAACCATTCTGCACGCGCCCGACAAGCAGTCGCTAACCTACAAAGCCTTTACCAAAGCCGCCGACGCGCTGAAAACCTCCGCCTACGAATTGGCGAAAAAAACAGGCGGCATTACGTCCATTCCCCAATATCTGCAAGACAGTTTTGAAATCAAATACTTCCCCAACGGAACAGGCTTTCCCGACCTCCCCTTACCTGAAATGCCCGACCTGCCCAAGGCCGATGTTACCGCCTTTTCCATCGACGACGAATCAACCACCGAAGTGGACGACGCTTTAAGCCTGACAGATTTGGGCAACGGCACGAAGCGCGTCGGCATCCATATCGCCGCGCCGTCGCTCGCCATTAAACAAGGCGACAAAATGGAAAAAAACATCATGGACCGCTTGAGCACGGTCTATTTCCCCGGCGGAAAAATCACCATGCTGCCCGAAAACTGGATTGCCGCGTTCAGCCTTGATGCGGGCGCGTACCGTCCTGCCGTCAGCATTTATTTCGATGTGGACAGCGAATTCAACGTCGGTGAGCCGACCTGCAAAATCGAAGCCGTCAACATCGCCGAAAACCTGCGCATCCAAGCCATCGAGCCGCATTTCAACGCCGAAACCGGCTTGGACGAAGCCGGCGAAATGATGTTCGCCCATCATCAAGACCTGATTTGGTTGCACCAATTCGCCGTCGCCCTGCAAAAAGCGCGCGGCAAATACGAACCCGACCGCGCGCCGCAATACGATTACAGCATTGAATTGGATGAAGAAGGCAAAGTCTCCGTCGTCCGCCGCGAACGTGGTTCGCCCATCGATATGCTGGTCAGCGAAATGATGATTTTGGCTAACAGCACTTGGGCGCAGATGCTCCATGACAACGACCTGCCCGGCCTCTTCCGCGTGCAACCCGCCGGAAAAGTGCGCATGAGCACCAAATCCGAGCCGCACATCGGCATGGGCGTGCAACATTACGGCTGGTTTACCTCGCCGCTGCGCCGCGCCGCCGACTACATCAACCAAAAACAACTCCTCAGCCTGATAGACGACACCGCCGAGCCGCTCTTCCGGCAAAGCGATGCCGAACTCTTCGCCGCCCTGCGCGATTTCGACACCGCCTACGCTGCCTACGCCGACTTCCAACGGCAGATGGAAGCCTACTGGAGCCTCGTGTACCTGCAACAGCAAGGCACAAGCGAGCTGACCGCAACCATCCTCAAAGAAGACCTCGTCCGCATCGAAGGCCTGCCGCTGGTAACGCGCGCCACCGGCATCCCGTTTGACGCGCTGCCTAAAACGCAAGTCCTGCTCAAAATCACCGAGCTTGACCCCGAAAAGCAATTTATCGCGCTGAACTATGTGAAAGCTGTCGCTCCTGCGGTTGCGTAAGTTTGCCGTCATGAAAAAAGGTCGTCTGAAAACCTGTTTTACAAGTTTTCAGACGACGTTTTTTTATTTCACAAAGACAAGTCCGACTGCCTACTCTATCTCAACAACTCATCCGTTATCCGTTGCAAAAACTCGATGCGTTCGGGCTTGGCTTCGCCTGCTTCGGCGGCGGCTTTGACGGCGCAGCCGGGTTCGGCGCGGTGGGTGCAGTTGTGGAAGCGGCATTGCCCGACGAGGTGGCTCAGGTCGGGGAAGTATTGCAGCAGGTCGGCGGCTTCTAGGTGGTGCAGCCCGAATTCTTGCAAACCGGGGGAGTCGATTAATTGGGTTGCTTCGTTTAAATCGTAAAGCTGGGCGTGGGTGGTGGTGTGTTTGCCGGAATCGAGCGCGGTGGATATGTCGCCGGTGCGGGCGGTTTGGTTGCCCAAGAGGGCGTTGGTCAGGGTGGATTTGCCCATGCCGCTTTGTCCGAGCAGGATGTTGGTATGCCCTTGCAGGACGGGGCGCAGGATGTCGGCGTTTTCCAGCGCGCGGGTTTCGATGACGGGATAACCCAGCGTTTCGTAGAATTTGAGTTTTTCGCGCCAGAGGGCGGTTTCGGGCAGGTCGGCTTTGTTCAGGACGATGACGGCTTGGATGCCCGCGGCTTCAGCGGCTAGGAGGGCGCGTTGCAGCAGGGCTTCGCTGGGCGAGGGAACGGCAGCGGTAACGATAAGGAGCTGGCTGACGTTGGCGGCGATGAGCTTGGTTTTCCAAGCGTCTTGGCGGTAGAGCAGGCTTTCGCGCGGCAGGTAGTCTTCGATGACGGCTTGTTCGGCGTTGATGTTTTGGATATGCACGCGGTCGCCGCAGGCGAAATCCACCCGCTTTTTGCGCGTGCTGGCTTCGTAGGTTTTGCCGTCGGGTGTGCGCACGATGTAGCGGCGGCCGTAGCTGGTAATGATTTGGGCGGTATCGGTCATGAACGGTTGGGTCGGGTGGATTGGATAAAGGGAATATTCGCAGCGGCGTGGCTGCCTTGCGGCGAAAAGGTATTGTACCGAAATAGGCAGGGGTCGTTTGAAACGATTCTATAGTGGCTTAACTTTAAACCAGTACGGCGTTGCCGCTTGGTCTTGATTTCAACTCAACCCGCGAGATTCGGAATGTTTTCAGACGACCTCTCAGCCCGTCACAATCCAAGCGACCACGCGTTAACGCCTTCGGAAAAATCTTCCAAGCGGTTTTCGTAATGCGCGAAGATTTCTTCGATGATTTCGTCTTCACCGTCAATCAGTCGGATTAAATCCATATCCGCTTCCGAAATCAGCCCGCGCCCGAGCAGCTCTTTGCGTATCCAGTCCAACAAGCCCGACCAAAAATCCTCGCCCACCAAGATAATCGGGCGGTCGGGCGTTTTGCCCGTCTGCACCAGCGTCAGGCTTTCAAACAGTTCGTCCAGCGTGCCGAAGCCGCCGGGCATGACGACATACGCGACCGCGTGTTTCACAAACATCACTTTGCGCGGGAAGAAATGTTGGAACTTGATGGACAAATCCTGATACGGATTGGCTTTTTGCTCGTGCGGCAACACAATATTCAGCCCCACCGCAGGGCTTGCGCCCGCAAACGCGCCTTTGTTCGCCGCTTCCATAATCCCCGGACCGCCGCCCGAAATGACGGAAAAACCGGCATCCGAGAGCTTGCGCGCCAGCCGCAGCGTAAATTCGTAGTCGGGATGATTTTCCGGCGTGCGCGCGCTGCCGTAAATGCTGACCGCAGGCTGAATCGCCCGCAGCTCCTCGCCCGCTTCGACAAATTCCGAAATAATCTTCAAAACATGATACGACTCCCGCGCCTGAATCTCGCGGCGCGCCTCATCGGTCAGCATAGGCTTGGGCAGTTTTTTGAGCAGGCTCACAGTTTTTCCTTCATCTTGTTGAACCCCCACATTGTAACCGACAGAACCCGAGGTCGTCTGAAAACGCAAACATGAACGGCAGCAAGTGTTCCTTATTTGAACCGAATCATGCGTTCCAGCCCAAGATTGCCGTCTCAGCCGCGACCGCTTGCGTTACAATTCCCCATTTCCGCCCACATCCCGCCATGCTCGACATCCTCTACCGCGACAGCCGCACCATCGCCGTCAACAAACCCGCCGGAATGCTCGTCCACCGAAGCTGGCTCGACCGCCACGAAACACAGTTCGTCATGCAGACCCTGCGCGACCAAATCGGACAACACGTCTATCCCGCCCACCGCCTCGACCGCCCCACATCCGGCGTCCTCCTGTTTGCCCTCGACCCCGAAGCCGCCCGCCTGCTGACGCAGCAGTTCGAACAAAAAACCACACACAAAACCTACTGGGCAATCGTACGCGGATATTTGCCCGACGACGGACTCATCGATTACCCCCTCAAATATCAGCCCGACAAAATCGCCGAATCCCAAACCGAAGCTACCCTCCAAGACGCCCAAACCCAATACCGCTGCCTGGCGCGCACCGAATTGCCCTTCCAATCCGCCGCCCGCTACCCGACCTCGCGCTACTCGTGGGCAGAACTCATCCCGTACACAGGCCGCAAACACCAACTGCGCCGCCACATGAAACACATCTTCCACCCCATCGTCGGCGACACCAACTACGGC
Source organism: Neisseria flava (assembly GCF_982712965.1). Lineage (NCBI taxonomy): Bacteria > Pseudomonadati > Pseudomonadota > Betaproteobacteria > Neisseriales > Neisseriaceae > Neisseria > Neisseria flava. The sequence continues at coordinate 33,614 of NZ_CEXQBZ010000113.1, forward strand.
GACCTGCGCCAAAACCACGCCACCGCCGCCCACCTCGGCACCACCCGCCTCATGCTCCACGCCCGCAGCCTGTCGTTCCAAAGCATCGAAAACGGCGAAACCCTGACCGTCTGCGCCGATACCGACGAGAGCTGGCGGATTTGGCTGGATAAGTTTGAAGCCTAAGCGAAAGGTCGCGCCAACAGGCAGGCTGGTGGCGCGGGTTCCGTATCAAAAACTAAGCCCGTAGCGTGGGTTTTACCCACGGAATGAATAGAAATGATTGGGTTCGGATGTCTGGGTTGAAAGTCGTGGGCAATGCCCACGCTACTCTTATAGTGGATTAAATTTAAATCAGGACAAGGCGACGAAGCCGCAGACAGTACAAGATAGTACGGCAAGGCGAGGCAACGCCGTACTGGTTTAAAGTTAATCCACTATATTTGACAAAAGGTCGTCTGAAAACCATCAGTTTTGGTTTTCAGACGACCTTTTGTTTCAACTCAATCTCAAATCATTAAGACAGTATCAAATCCGTTTCGCCAATTCTTCCGCTTTGCCGATGTACAGCGCGGGGGTCAGGGCGAGCAGTTGGGATTTGGCTTCGGCAGGGATTTCCAGCGATTCGATGAAGACTTTCAGCACTTCGGGCGTGATGCCGCCTTTGCCGCGCGTCAGGTCTTTCAGTTTTTCGTAAGGATTGGCGACACCGTGGCGGCGCATAACGGTTTGAATCGGTTCGGCGAGCAGCTCCCAAGTGGCATCCAAATCGGCGGCCAGCGCGGCGGGGTTGGGTTCGAGCTTGTTCAGGCCGCGCAGGTGGGCGGCGAAACCCAAAACGGCATAGCCTACGCCTACGCCCATGTTGCGCAGGACGGTGCTGTCGGTCAGGTCGCGCTGCCAGCGGGAGACGGGCAGTTTTTCGGATAAGAAACCCAATACGGCGTTTGCCATGCCGAGGTTGCCTTCGGAGTTTTCAAAGTCGATGGGGTTGACTTTGTGCGGCATGGTGGAAGAGCCGACTTCGCCCGCTTTGACTTTTTGTTTGAAGTAACCCAATGAAATATAACCCCAAACGTCGCGGTTGAAGTCGATCAGGATGGTGTTGATGCGGCTGAGGGTTTGGAAGAATTCAGCCATGTAGTCGTGCGGTTCGATTTGGATGGTGTAAGGGTTGAAGGTCAGGCCGAGGCTGATTTCGACGAAGTTGCGGCAGTGGGTTTCCCAATCGATGTCGGGATAGGCGACCATGTGGGCGTTGTAGTTGCCGACGGCGCCGTTGATTTTGCCGAGGAATTCTTGCGCCTGAAGGTTTTTGAACTGGCGTTGCAGGCGGTACACGATGTTGGCGGTTTCTTTGCCCAAGGTGGTCGGCGTGGCGGGCTGGCCGTGGGTACGGCTCATCATGGGGACGGCGGCAAGGTCGTGCGCCATGCCGGTGAGTTTTTCGATGATTTCGGCAAGTTTGGGCAGGATGACGGTTTCGCGCGCTTCTTGCAGCATCAGGGCGTGGGACAGATTGTTGATGTCTTCGCTGGTGCAGGCGAAGTGGATGAACTCGCTGGCGGCGGCGACTTCGGGTACGCCGGCGAAGCGTTCTTTGAGCCAGTATTCGATGGCTTTGACATCATGATTGGTGGTCGTTTCGATGGCTTTGACGGCGGCTGCGTCTTCCAAGGAAAAGTTTTCGATGACTTTGTCGATTTCGGCAAGCGTGAAATCGCTGAAGGCGGGAATTTCGGTAATTTTCGGTTCGGCGGCGAGGGCTTTGAGCCAGCTCAATTCGACTTTGACGCGCGCCCTCATCAGGCCGTATTCGGAGAAAATCGGACGCAATGCTTCAACGGATTTGGCGTAGCGGCCGTCTAGGGGGGAAAGTGCAGCGATAGGGTTGATCATGTCGGAGTCCTGTCGGTAGGTCGGTCAAACGGTTAAATCAAACAGTCAAATTGTTTGCAATTATACATGATTTAACGATATGCATTCGGGTCGTCTGAAACTACAACCTGCCCTTCAAAGCGTTTTTGACAAACGCCGCCGACTCACGCAATACCGTGAAACCATAGCCGCCGTAAGGCTCGGAACAAAACGGCGCGGCATACACCTGAATATCGTGTCCCTGCCACTGCTTGTCCGCCATCATCCGCGCCCGCGCCAAGTGAAAACCGGCACTGACAATGACGACACGCGGGCTGTTTTCAATAAATTTTCGGCTGAACACGATGTTTTCAAACGTATTGCCCGCTTCCCGCTCCTGAATAATGTCCCCCTTCGGTACGCCCATTTTCTCCGCAATCATCTGCATATTGCCTGCAGAGGACTGTAAATCACGGCTGACTCCGCCCGTCATCACCAGCTTCTTCACCTTGCCGGCACGATACAGCTCGACGGCCGCTTCAACGCGCGCCACCAAACAAGGATTCAGACGACCCTCTTCATAAGCACGGGTTGAAAGCACAACTGCAGCATCCGCCGGACGCACCGTATCCGCATCCAACCGCGACACCTGAAAATCGCGCCACATAATCCACAGCGGCAAAAGCGCGGCGGTAAAGAACAAAACCAATATAAAAACAAGGGCTTTTTTGAACATCCGAATCCTAAAAAGATGAAAGTAATTGGAACGCGGCTGTATGAGCAGGTTCCGATTATTCCTCAATTTTACGAAATTCATACATCAAAAGGTCGTCTGAAAACAGGATTTTCAGACGACCTTTTCATTCTTCCACAACTTACTTTTGCAGCTGTGCCACCAACTGCTGCAAAGCTGAAATCTCCCGATCCTTTTGCGCCAGCAGCAAATCCTTGTGGGCCAGCAGTTCACGGCTGTGTTCCAAGCCTAGCTTTAGTTTTTCGAGTTCAATCGTAATCTGCTCATTTGCCCCATAATTGGGATTGTTGCTGTTGTTCGTTCCGATCAACAAAACTAATTCTTTATCATCCGAAGCAATCAATTCACCAATATCGATTTTAAAAATTGCTGCCAGCTTTTCCAACTTTACTAAATCCAATTTTCTCTCGTCCCGTTCAAGCCGAGAATAACTGCTTTTCGACATATTCAGCCGTTCTGCCATATCTTCCTGTGACCAATTGTTCAACTCACGCAAAGCACGGATTTTGTTGTTGACAGACATTCACAGGCTCCTTGTAGTCGAATGTAATTAAAATTGGGAATTTATTCCAATAAACGGTCTTAAATTTTAATAACTGGTGTTGATAAAGGATGTACGGTAAAGATATTATCCTGGATGGCATATCTTTGCAAATTTATGCATTAATTAGTAAAGCAAAATGTCGGCAATAACTAGCTATTACATTTTTCAATACATCTTCTATTCAAACACAGGAATATAAAATGAAAAAATCTTTCTTGCTTTGTGCGACAGCGGTTTTATTGGCGGCTTGCGGTGGTGGCGGTGGCGGTGTTGCCGCAACACCCGATGGCACGAAGATTAATTTAGATTTAAGCCCGAAAGGTCATGTTGCTGGAAAAACTGACAATGGCTATATAGAGGGGCAAAACTATACCCATATGTTCTACGGTGCATGGTTGGATGACAGTAAACAATTAAAGGAATTACGCTATCAAGGTAGGGAAACCCCGCGCGATAACGTTCCGAATTCGGGTATAGCAACTTACTACGGTAAAGCAGTACGCGTAGATAACCATCCTTTGGGTGGCGGAGTACAAATCTTAACAGAGGATACTACGAGCCGTATCAATGTTAACTTCGGTACGAAAACGGTTAATGGTGAAATTACTATGCCCGGTTTGCGTCGTGACATTACCCTGCATGACGGTCCTTTGAGTGGAGCTTCCTATTCGGGACGTGCCAGTGTATTGGGTAATGACAGCGGTCGTTATGAAGGTAAATTGTTTGGTCCGAATGCCCAAGAAACCGCAGGATTGGTTAAATTCAATACCAACAGTGATTTAGACACTGCTTTCGGCGGTTCGCGTTACTGAAAGCCGTTTGAATTGGTTGCAAGGTAGGTTGCAATCTATCTTGTAACCAAATTATGCAATGATTAATTTGAAATGTTTATGAATGCACTATTTGTTTCGTGTTCGGATGTAGGTCGGATACTTGTATCTGACAAAACACCCACATATTCATGTTTGCTCAAATTATTACATTTGCGAAAATGTCAGATTTGAGAATCTGACCTGCCGCCGTTTTCATCTATCAATTTGTAATAAAAGGGAAATATAATGAAATTTTCAATGCTGGCGGCAGTATCTGCCGTTTTGATGCTATCCGCCTGTGTCACTTCCGTACCGATGGGTAATGCAGATGTTTCCTCAAAAGCCAAAATTTTTGCTCCGCCATCGGAAGGCAAGGCGGGGCTGTATGTGTACCGTTCGGGTATCTTAGGTGGTGCATTGAAGAAAGATATTTGGGTAGATGGTCACTGCTTGGGTACGTCCGCACCGAATGTGTTCTTCTATACGGAAGTTGATGGGGACAAAGAGCATATGGTAACGACTGCTTCGGAGTTCTCCACTAATAGTCTGTCGCTACATACAGAAGCGGGCAAACATTATTTCGTACGTCAATATATCAAAATGGGCGCTTTTGTCGGTGGCGCAAATGTGAAGCAGGTTTCGGAGGCTGAAGGTAAAGCCGAAGTGATGAAACTGAATATGGCAGCTATGGGGCAATGTCTTAAAGCTCATCCGTAATTTAGATTAAAAAAGGTCGTCTGAAATTTCAGACGACCTTTTTGACGTTTGGCGAAACACCGAGCCTTTATTCTTTGCGGCGGCTGCCTAAGTCGGCGGCGGCGGTAAAGAGTACGTCGGTGGAAGAGTTGAGGGCGGTTTCGGCGGAGTCTTGGATAACGCCGATAATCATGCCGACGCCGACGACGCGCATGGCGAAGTCGTTGTCTATGCCCAAGAGGCTGCAGGCGACGGGGATCAGCAGCAGCGAGCCGCCGGCAACGCCGGATGCGCCGCATGCGCCGACGGTGGCGACGAGGCTCAGGAGCAGGGCGGTTGGGTAATCGACGACGATGCCTTTGGTGTGGGCCGCCGCCATGGCTAAGACGGTGATGGTAATCGCCGCGCCTGCCATGTTGATGGTTGCGCCCAGCGGGATGGAGACGGAGTAGGTGTCTTCATGTAAGCCGAGTTTTTTCGCCAATGCCATGTTGACGGGGATGTTGGCGGCGGAGGAGCGGGTAAAGAAGGCGTAGAGTCCGCTTTCGCGCAGGCAGGTGAAGACCAGTCCGTAGGGGTTTTTGCGGGTTTGCGACCAGACGATGAGCGGGTTTACGACGAGGGCGATGAATGCCATGCTGCCGAGCAGGACTGCCAGCAGGCGTCCGTAGCTGAGGAAGGCGGCAAAGCCTGTTTCGGCGACGGTTTGGGAGACCAGTCCGAAAATGCCCAAGGGGGCGAAACGGATAACCCATTGTACGACGGTGGTAACGGCTTCGGAGAGGTCGGAGACGACTTGGCGGGTGGTGTCGGAGCCGTGGTGGCGTAATGCGGAGCCTAAGACCAATGCCCATGCGAGAATGCCGATGTAGTTGGCTTGCGCGATGGCGTTAATCGGGTTGGACACGAGCTTCATCAAAAGTTCTTTGAGGACTTGGACGATGCCGGAGGGTGGTGCGAGGGTGGAGGCGGCTACGTCTTTAAACACCAGCGCGGTCGGGAATGCCATACTGGCGGCAACGGCGACTGCGGCGGCGGCAAATGTGCCGAAGAGATACAGAATAATGATGGGTTTGATTTTGGCTTCGCCGCCTTTGCGGTATTGCACCAGCGCGGCGGTTACTAAGACAAACACCAATACGGGGGCGACGGCTTTCAATGCGCCGACGAACAATTCGCCGAGCAGCCCTGCGCCCAAGCCTGCTTTCGGGGAGATGGTACCGACCAATACGCCCAACATCAAACCGATGATGATTTGCGGTACGAGTCCGATACGGTTGACTGCGTTTAGCAGTGGATTACCACTTGCCATGATACATCCTCTTACTTTATGTGTTAAGAAACGTTGCATTTTAAAAGAAAATATCAATTATTGTGTAGGTTTACATATTAAATTGATTATCGTGGCGAAAAATGCCTGATTTTTTGGAGAATTGGGCAGTTTGTGCTGTATTTTTCGGGCTGAGAGGAGTTAATGTGTTTTGCTTCTGTCGCGCAGAGGCAGGGGTATCCGCCTTTTCAGACGACCCCTCTGCCTTGAGTCGGGTTTTAAACCCGATTGAAAATAATGGTAGAATTTAAAACTCTTCTGTCGTTGAAACATTTTTTGCCATGACCAGACTGACTTCGCCCATTTTGATTGCCTCACTCGCTCTTGCCTACGGACACGCAGCCGCAGCCGATCTGCCGCGTGCCGAAGACTACGAACCGATTCCCGGCTTCAAGCAGGGCGGGCAATCCGAGCAGGCTGACAAAGTAGGCAAACTGACGCCCAAATTTCCCGTCAAAATCGAAACCAAAAACAGCGAAGTCAAATCCATGCTCGAAGAATACCTGCCGCTGATTACCCAGCAGCAGGACGAAGAGTTGGACAAAGAGCAGGTCGGCTTCCTCGCCGAAGAAGCGCCCGACAACGTCAAAACCATGCTCAAAACCAAAGGCTATTTCAACGGCAGCGTCAACGTCCAAGACAACGGTTCGAGCTACACCGTCGCCGTCAACCCCGGCCCGCGCACCAAAGTCGACAACGTCAGCGTCGCCATCCTCGGCGACATCCTTTCAGACGACAACCTTGCCGAGTATTACCAAAAAGCCATGCTCAACTGGCAGCAGCCCGTTGGCGAATACTTTGACCAAGACGGCTGGAGCGGCAGCAAAACCTCCGTCCTCAGCGCAGTAACCCGTAAAAAATACCCGCTTGCCAAACTCAGCAACACCCAAGCCACCGTCAATCCCAACAACAACACCGCCGATTTGAACGTGATCGTCGAAAGCAACCGTCCCATTTATTTCGGCGACTTTGAAATCACCGGTACCCGCCGCTACCCCGAAAACGTCGTCGCCGGTCTGGCACGCTTCAAACCCGGCGCGCCTTACGATCTCGACCTCTTGCTCGACTTCCAACAAGCGCTCGAACAAAACGGACATTACTCCGGCGCATCCGTCCAAGCCGACTTTGACCGCCTCCAAGGCGACCGCGTGCCCGTCAAAGTCAACGTCACCGAAGTCAAGCGCCACAAACTCGAAACCGGTATCCGCTACGATTCCGAATACGGTCTCGGCGGACGCATCGGCTACGACTACTACAACCTCTTCAACAAAGGCTACATCGGCTCCGTCGTTTGGGACATGGACAAATACGAAACCACCCTTGCCGCCGGTATCAGCCAGCCGCGCAACAGCGATGGCAAATATTGGACGACCAACACGTCCTACAACCGCTCGACCACCCAAAACCTTGAAAAACGCGCCCTGACCAGCGGTATTTGGCGCGTACGCGACCGCAACGGCATCGAATCGCTCCTCGGTATTGAATTTATTACCGAAGAACGCAAAGTGCCCGATACCAATTACGACCTCGGCCGCAGCCATGCCACCATGCTGACCGCCTCGTGGAAACGCCAAAACATCGAAACCGAACTGCGTCCCGAAAACGGCTACTACCTCGACGGCAAAATCGGCGTAACGCTGGGCAAGCTCCTTTCTTCCACCGCCATGGCGCGCGCCACCGCCCGCGCAGGCTATTTCTACACGCCTGAAAACAAAAAACTCGGTACCTTCATCGTCCGCGGACAAGCAGGCTACGTTTACGCCCGCGAAGGTGAAAACGTGCCTTCCAGCTTAATGTTCCGCACCGGTGGCGCCTCTTCCGTACGCGGTTACGAACTCGACAGCATCGGTCTGGCAGGTCCGAACAATTCCGTCCTCCCCGATAGGGCATTACTGGTCGGCAGCCTCGAATACCAATTCCCGATTACCAAAAGCGTATCCGGCGCCGTCTTCCACGATTTCGGCGATGCCGCAGGCAACTTCAAACGCATGAGCATGAAACACGGTACCGGCCTCGGCGTGCGCTGGTTCAGCCCCGTCGCCCCGTTCTCCTTCGACGTTGCCTACGGACACCAAGACAAGAAACTCCGTTGGCACATTAGCTTGGGCACAAGGTTTTAAGGTCGTCTGAAAATGTGGACAGGCTTGCTGCAAAACCAATCAATATCCAAATTTCCAACCATTCTTTAACCATAAATAAAATAAAAATCATGAATTTCGATCTTGAAAACCTCTCGTCATTCTCAGGCTGGGAACGTCTCGTTGAAACCGGTATGGCATTCGGTACCAACCTCGTTGCGGCGTTGGCGATTTTCTTTGTCGGCAGATGGATAGCTTCCCGCCTTGTTATTTTGATGAAAGCTGCGCTAACCCGTGCCAAAGTAGATAGAACGCTGGTGAGCTTTCTGGGCAACGTAGCTAATATCGGCCTGTTAATCCTGATTATTATTGCCGCGTTGGGCAAGTTGGGCATTCCGACCACGTCGGTTACCGCATTAATCGGCGGCGCGGGCTTGGCGGTAGCTTTGTCGCTGAAAGACCAACTGTCGAACTTTGCCGCCGGTGCGCTGATTATCCTGTTTCGTCCGTTTAAGGTTGGTGATTTCATCAAAGTAAACGGCTTCGAAGGTACCGTGAGCGAGATTAAAATGGTGCAGACCGCGCTGAGTACGCCGGATAACGAAGAAGTCATCCTGCCCAACAGCGTCGTTATGAGCAACAGCATCGTGAATCGTTCTTCCATGCCACTGTGCCGCGTGCAGGTGGTGGTCGGCGTCGATTACGCCTGTGATTTGAAGGCCGCCAAAGCCGCCGTCTTGAAAGCCGCCACCGAGCATCCCTTGTGTGTGCAGACCCAAGGCAAAGAGGCAGTAACATATATTACCAACTTGGCCGACAGTGCCATCGAAATCACGCTTTGGGCGTGGACGAACGAAGCCGATTTGGGCGCGTTCCGCTTCGGGCTGAACGAGCAGGTAGTGGAAAACCTGCGTGCCGCCAATATCAATATTCCTTTCCCGCAGCGAGACGTGCATATCATCCAGAAGCAGGGGTAAGTTTCGGATTGGCGAATCCGACCTGCTGAAACCTTGGGCATGCGTTGTTTGAAATCCAAAGCCCATTCAAGGTCGTCTGAAAACCTATCTCATGGTTTTCAGACGACCTTTATTCTTCCCGCCGACAGGCATACAATCAAAAGTGCAGTACCTTTCATTGATTCAATACAAGGAGACAGTTATGCGCGGCATAAAATCAGTTGCATTGTTGTGTACTTTGGCATTGGGTGCACCGGCGTTTTCGGCGGGTTTGACCAAAACGCTGCCGGGCGATTTGACGACGGCTCAGGCGCAGGCGGTGGTGCAGGCTTCGATGAAAAAGGCGCGTGAAATCAAGGTGCCGATGAATATCGCGGTCATGGACGCAGGCGGTAATTTGAAGGCGTTTGCGCGTATGGACGATGCGTTTATCGGCAGTATCGATATTGCGCAGAAAAAGGCGAAAACGGCACGCTATTTCAATATGTCCACCCGCGATTTGGGCAAGGCTTCGCAGCCGGGCGGTGAGCTTTACGGCATTGAGGTGACCAACGACGGTTTGGTGATTTTTCCCGGCGGTGTGCTGCTGGTGGATAAAAACGGCGTTATCGTTGGCAGTGTCGGCGTGAGCGGCGGCTCGGTCGATGAAGACGAAAGTGTCGCGAAAGCAGGTGCGGGCGGTATTGTCGGGCAGGTAAGCCGCAACTTGAGGCAAAACCCGACGTATTTCTTTTCATTGATTTGCGTTGGGTTATTGAAATACGCAGAGGTCGTCTGAAAATGCGGGTCTAAACTCCCGCAGTCTTTTCAGACGACCTTTTTGCATTTGTTGACATTTTTACCGCTTCGGGCATGACGTTCGGGCATACGGGGTCGTCTGAAACCTGAAATGCTGTCTTTCCCAAGCACAATTCGCTGCAATGGGATATGATTATCCTTTTTCAGACGACCTGTCTTGATATGGGGTCGTCTGAAAAGCCGATTCCGTCGGGTGCGGCGGAGTCCTGAGAAGCCGTTAAGCCATACAAGAAAGCCAAGATGTCCGAAACAGCAGTCCAAGAAACCCAAAAAACGCCAAACAGTGTGCCTACGTCGTCTGAAACACAACCCACCCCGCCCAAGCGCAAGAGACGCTGGTTGCGGGGTCTGTTGCTGACGTTGGTTGTGCTGGTGTGCGCGCTGGCGGGCTTTATCGGCTGGCTGGTGGGGACGGAATCGGGTTTGCGTTTCGGTTTGTACAAGATTCCGTCGTGGTTTGGCGTGAAGATTGCGTCGGAAACGCTGGAAGGTACGCTGGTCAAGGGCTTTCACGGCGATAAGTGGATGATTGAAACGGATGGGGCGGATGTGAAAATCAGCGCGTTCCGTTTTGATTGGAAGCCGTCCGAGCTGTTTCAGCGCAGCCTGCACATTACTGAAATTGTGGCGGGCGATATTGCGGTCGTGCCGAAGCCGACGCCGCCGAAAGAGAAAAAGCCGTCTAAAGGACTGCCTGAGAGTATTGATTTGCCTGTGTTGGTGTTCGTCGACCGTTTGGAAACGGGCAGGCTCAGCGTAGGCAAAAATTTTGACACGCAGACGGTCTATCTCGACCATCTGAATGCGGCATACCATTACGATCAAAAAGAACACCGCTTGGATTTGAAAACCCTCGATACGCCGTGGAGTCATTCGACGGGTTCGGCGGTGGTCGGGCTGGAGAAGCCGTTTGCGCTCAATACGACGATTCAGACGAAGGGCGAGCTGGAAGGCGAGACGATAGAGGGTAAGGCGCGTCTGTGGGGCAGTTTGCAGGATGTGCAGACTGAAATTCTGCTGGACGGCGACAATGTGCATTTGTCGGCGAAATCTACGGTGCATCCGTTTGCCACTTCGTTGGACAAGATGATCGGCGAGGTGCTGGTCAAGGGCTTCAACATCAATCCGACCGCTTTCCTGCCGTCGCTGCCTAAGGCAAACCTGACGTTTGACGCGACCGTCGTGCCTTCGTTTACGCACGGTATCGCGCTGGACGGCTCGCTCGACTTGGAAAACAAGGCGGCGGGTTTTGCCGATGCAAAATCCATTCCGGTGCGCAATATTCTGGCGGACTTTACCATCAACGACAACGGCGTGGTAACCGTCCAAGAGTCTGAAATCGGGCTGTTGGAGGAAGGTTCGTTCAATGTCGCCGGTACGGTCGATACGGTGAAAAATGCGCTTGCGCTCAAGATTAATGTGAACAACCTGGTTTCAGACGACCTTGTCCGCACCAATGTTGCCGGTCAGTGGAACGGATTTATCAGCGTCAACGGCGAAACCGCCTCGCCCGCTGTCGATTGGAATCTTGAAAGCGGCAACGCGCAACTCTCCGGCCTGTTGTCCTTCGTTACCGACAGAAAACTCGGTCAACGCACCCTCAAGCTCGACCGCGTCCGCATCGCACCGCAAAACGGTGGCGAACTGACGGCGCAAGGTTCGCTCGAACTTTTCAAAGACCGCCTGCTCAAGCTCGATATTGACAGCAAAGCGTTCAATCCGTCCCGTCTCGACTCAAAACTGCCCGCCGGCAGCGTCAACGGCACCATCAATCTCTCAGGCGAACTGGCGAAAGAAAAATTCGCCGGCAAAATGCAGTTTGCGCCGAGTACGTTAAACAACGTCCCCCTCAGCGGCAAAGCCGACGTCGTTTACGAATCCGGACACCTCCCGCGCGCGCTGACCGACCTGCGTTTGGGCAACAATATTGTCAAAACCAACGGCAGCTTCGGCAAAAAAGGCGACCGCCTCAATATCGACATCACCGCTCCCGACCTTTCCCGTTTCGGTTTTGGACTGGGCGGGCTGCTCAACACGCGCGGCTATATTTCAGGCGACCTCAAAGGCGGGCTGAAAACCTACGAAGCCGACCTCTCCGGCGAAGCGCGCGCCCTGCGTGTCGGCGATGCCGTCAACATCCGCATGCTTGACTTCAAACTCAAAGGCACGCCCGACATCAACCGTCCGCTTGCCGCCGACATCAAAGGCAGCCACATCGCCCTTTCCGGCGGCACGACCGTCATCGATGCGGTTAATCTGTCCCTCAACGGCACGGGTGCGCAACACCGCATACATGGCACCAGCAGCATGGCGTTGGACGGCAAACCCTACAAATTCGAAGTCAACGCCGCAGGCGGTCTGAACAAAGACTTCAATCAGTGGAAGGGCAGCGTGGACACGCTCGACATCGGCGGCGCGTTCAACCTCAAACTGCAAAACCGCATGAACCTCGAAGCAGGTGCGGAGCGTGTTTCCATGAGCGCGGCTCGTTGGAGCGCGATGGGCGGCAGCCTCAACCTGCAAAACTTCGTTTGGGACAAAAAAGCCGGCATCACCAGCAAGGGCAGCGCGCAAAGCCTGCACATCACCGAGCTGCAAAACTTCGTCAAAATCCCCGTCGAACACAACTTGGTACTCGGCGGCGATTGGGATTTGGCGTACAGTCAAAACGCCCGCGGCTACCTCAACATCAACCGCCAAAGCGGCGACATCATCCTGCCGAACAAAGACCCGAAAAAACAGATGCCTTTGGGCTTAAGCGCGCTTTCCCTGCGCACCCGTTTCCAAAACGGCCGCATCGACAGCACGCTTGAAGGCAATACCCGTTTCGGCAGCGTCAACGCCAATTTGGGCATCAGCCAGCAGTTCGGCAACAAAATCGCCAACGCGCCCATAAGCGGCAAAATCAACCTCAACGTCCCCGACTTGGGTGCAATCAAAACCTTCCTGCCTGCTACCGCGCAAGGCATTACGGGTCGTCTGAATGCCGCCGCCACCATAGGCGGGCGCGTCGGCGCACCTACCGTTGCCGCCACCTTGAACGGCACCAGCAACTACGGCACTGCCGAAGGTACGGTCAACATCGGACAAGGCGCCAGCATGGACACCGCGCCTTTGAGCGGCAAACTCAACCTCAACGTCGCCGACCTCGAAGTCTTCCGCAATTTCCTACCCGTCGGACAAACCGTCAAAGGTCGTCTGAATGCCGCCGTCAGCCTTGGAGGACGCGTCGGCGAACCGCAGCTTTCTGGTACGCTCAACGGCGAAAACCTCTACTACCGCAACCAAACCCAAGGCCTCATCCTCGACAACGGCGTTTTACGTTCCCATTTGCAGGGGCAACGCTGGGTCATCGACAGCCTCAAGTTCCACAAAGGCGGTACGCTCGAGCTTAAAGGCTCCGTCAACCTTGCCAACGCCGACCCTGACGTTAACGTGGATGTCGTCTTCGACAAATACGACACCCTTTCCCGTCCGAACCGCCGCCTGCGCCTCTCCGGCAGCGCGAAAGTGCAATACAACCAGCAAAAAGGCGTGTTTCTCAACGGTACGTTGAACAGCGACTACGGTATGTTCGGTTCGCAAAAATCCTCCATGCCCTCGTTGGACGACGATGTCGTCGTGTTGGGCGAAGAGAAAAAACAAACCGCCGCCGTGACGCCTATCAACCTCAACCTCACGCTCAACCTCAACGACAACATCCGTTTCGTCGGTTATGGCGCAGACATTACCATAGGCGGCAAGCTGACCATCACTTCCCGCCCGGGCGAAGCCATCCAAGGCGTCGGTACGGTGAAAGTCGTTAAAGGCCGCTACAAAGCCTACGGTCAAGACCTCGACATCACCAAAGGTACGGTTTCTTTCGTCGGTCCGTTGAACAATCCTAACCTGAACATCCGCGCCGAACGCCGTCTTTCTCCTGTTGGGGCAGGTGTCGAAGTCCTCGGCAGCCTAAACAATCCGCGCGTGACCCTCGTTGCGAAAGAAGCGATGAGTGAAAAAGACAAGCTCTCTTGGCTCATCCTCAACCGCGCCAGCAGCGGCAGCGACGGCGACAATGCCGCCCTTTCCGCAGCAGCAGGCGCGCTGCTTGCCGGACAAGTCAACGACAGGTTGGGACTCGTGGACGATTTGGGCATCACCAGCCAACGCAGCCGCAACGCCCAAACCGGCGAACTCAACCCTGCCGAACAAGTATTGACCGTCGGCAAACAGATTACCAACAATCTCTATGCAGGTTACGAATACGGTATTTCCAGTGCCGAACAGTCCGTCAAACTCGTGTACCAGCTCACGCGCGCCATCCAAGCCGTTGTCCGCGTCGGCAGCCGTTCATACGGCGGCGAGTTGAAATACACCATCCGTTTCGACAGGCTCTTCCGTTCGGATTACGAAGACGACCGCAAAATTGAAGAAGCGGAAAAACAAAAAGCCGCTCAAACGCAATAACGCCGACTGAAAGGAAAAGGTCGTCTGAAAACCACACTTTAGGGTTTTCAGACGACCTTTTTTATATTTTTAAGTCTGCCTGCTTATTATCAAGCCAAATCAAGCTGCTTTTCCAAATTCTCCACCAACTGGTCATCCAGTTTCAAGGCTTGCGACAGCCGGCTTAAGAATACGATTTCTTTACGGGATAAATCGGCACACACCAATCTTGCCGCCAGATAGGTTTCTGCGGCCAAAGCTTCATCGTTGCCGACGGCTGCTGCGATTTCCTCGACTGTTGCCGGTCTTTCATATTCGGCGGCAAGCCAGGCGGCGGTTTCTGCATCTGTACCGCTTTCACGGGCAATAACCTGTTTTTCCGCTTCATCAATCAACCCGTCCGATGCGGCGGCTGCAATCATGGTGCGCAGGATGACGCGGCTGTGTGTTTCGGCAAGTTGGCCGACAGGTTCGAACGCTTGTTGCGGCAATTCGGGTTGGTTGCGGTTTTGCTGCCAGCTTTGATAGCCTTTGTAGGCAATATAACCCAAAGCTGCGACCGAACCGGCTTTGACCAGTTTTTTGGTGTTTTTCTTTTTCATCAGCATAGAAGCCAGTCCTGCCACTAATGCACCGCCGCCGAAAGAATTAAGCGGGCTGTCGGCGACGGATTTGCTATTTTTTTGAACCGTTCCCAAAATTTGGTTGAGCAGGTTGTTGAAATTCATTGTGATTGTCCTTTTTGAGGGTGGGTTTTTAAATCATATGGGTATTCAGACTTAAAACAAGGCATGGGGGTGTTAAAGGATGCAAATGCTTATGAAGTATAGGGGAAGTCGTCTGAAAATCAAATCGGGCAGGGTTTCTGGCTTGTTAAGCATTACCTGCAAAAAGGATGGCGAACTGTCGGCAAGAGGTAAATAAAACAGTAAGGAACAAAACACAAATAAGAATCGTTATCATAAACTTATTGAATTTATTAAGATTTTTTTGCAGGTTGACCGACATTTACCTTTTAATGGATTTTGAAATTCGATAAAATAGCAGGATATTAAGATTTGTCTGTCAACCAGTTAGGCATAAACCCATGTTGGCCAGTTACTTTCCCGTCCTCGTATTCATCCTCGTCGGCCTTGCGGCCGGCGTGCTGTTTATCCTGCTCGGCACGATTTTAGGTCCGAAACACCACTACGCCGAAAAAGACGCGGCTTACGAATGTGGTTTCGAAGCCTTTGAAAACGCCAGGATGAAGTTTGACGTGCGTTATTATCTCGTCGCCATCCTGTTCATCCTCTTCGATTTGGAGGTTGCGTTTATGCTGCCGTGGGCGGTGGTGTTCAAAGATTTGGGCGCATACGGCTTCTGGTCTATGCTGGTGTTTATCGTCGTTCTGACGGTAGGCTTTGTTTACGAATGGAAAAAAGGTGCGCTGGAATGGGAATAGAAGGCGTTTTGAAAAAAGGTTTCATCACCACCAGCGCGGATACGGTGCTGAACTATATGCGTACCGGTTCGCTGTGGCCGGTTACTTTCGGTTTGGCCTGCTGCGCCGTGGAAATGATGCACGCGGGTATGGCGCGTTACGACCTTGACCGTTTCGGCATTATTTTCCGTCCGTCGCCCCGTCAGGCAGACCTGATGATTGTGGCGGGTACGCTCACCAATAAAATGGCGCCCGCCCTGCGCCGCGTGTACGACCAACTTGCCGAGCCGCGTTGGGTATTGTCTATGGGTTCGTGTGCCAACGGCGGCGGCTACTATCATTATTCTTATTCCGTCGTGCGCGGTGCCGACCGTGTCGTGCCGGTGGACGTTTATGTGCCGGGTTGTCCGCCGACTGCGGAAGCCCTGATTTACGGTCTGATGCAGCTCCAACAAAAAATCAAGCGCACTTCCACCATCGCTCGGGACGAGTAGGGCAGGGAACGATATGGCAAGCATTCAAAACTTATACGATACCGTCAGCCGCGTTTTGGGCAATCAGGCAAGCAAAGTCATTTCCGCTTTGGGCGAGATTACCGTCGAGTGTCTGCCTGAACATTATGTTTCAGTGATGACCACGTTGCGCGACCATGAAGAACTGCATTTCGAGCTTTTGGTTGATTTATGCGGCGTCGATTACAGCACTTACAAAAATGAAGCATGGCAGGGCAAACGTTTCGCCGTTGTCAGCCAGCTTCTTTCTGTTAAAAACAATCAGCGCATCCGCGTGCGCGTCTGGGTTTCAGACGACGATTTCCCCGTGGTCGAATCTGTGGTTCCCGTTTACAACAGCGCGGATTGGTACGAGCGCGAAGCCTTCGATTTGTACGGCATCATGTTCAACAACCATCCCGACTTGCGCCGCATCCTGACCGATTACGGTTTCGTCGGACATCCGTTCCGCAAAGATTTCCCGATTTCCGGCTATGTCGAAATGCGTTACGACGAAGAGCAAAAACGCGTGATTTACCAACCTGTTACCATCGAGCCGCGCGAAATCACGCCGCGTATCGTCCGTGAGGAGAACTACGGTGGCCAATAAATTAAGAAACTACACCATCAACTTCGGCCCGCAACACCCTGCGGCGCACGGCGTATTGCGTATGATTTTGGAGTTGGAGGGCGAAACCATCGTCCGTGCCGACCCGCATATCGGCCTCTTGCACCGAGGTACCGAAAAACTGGCGGAAACCAAAACCTATCTGCAAGCCCTGCCTTATATGGACAGGCTGGACTACGTTTCCATGATGGTCAACGAGCAGGCGTATTGCTTGGCGGTAGAAAAACTTGCCGGAATTGATGTGCCTATCCGCGCCCAATACATCCGTGTCATGTTCGCCGAAGTAACGCGTATCCTCAATCACTTGATGGGCATCGGTTCGCACGCCTTCGACATCGGCGCGATGACTGCCATCCTCTACGCCTTCCGCGACCGCGAAGAGCTGATGGACTTGTACGAAGCCGTTTCCGGCGCGCGTATGCATGCCGCCTACTTCCGTCCCGGCGGCGTTTACCGCGACCTGCCCGACTTCATGCCCAAATACGAGAGCAGCAAATTCCGCAACGCCAAAGTATTGAAGCAGCTCAACGAATCCCGCGAAGGCACCATGCTCGACTTCATCGACGCCTTCTGCGAACGCTTCCCGAAAAACATCGACACACTCGAAACCCTCCTGACCGACAACCGCATCTGGAAACAACGTACCGTCGGCATCGGCGTCGTCTCCCCCGAGCGCGCCATGCAAAAAGGCTTTACCGGCGTGATGCTGCGCGGTTCGGGCGTGGAATGGGACGTACGTAAGAAACAGCCGTATGAAGTGTACGACCAAATGGATTTCGATATTCCCGTCGGCGTCAACGGCGACTGTTACGACCGCTACCTCTGCCGCATGGAGGAAATGCGCCAATCCGTACGCATCATCAAACAATGTGCCGACTGGCTGCGCGTCAATCCCGGCCCGGTCATTACCACAAACCACAAATTCGCCCCGCCCAAACGCACCGAAATGAAAACAGGCATGGAAGACCTGATTCACCATTTCAAACTCTTCACCGAGGGTATGCACGTTCCCGAGGGTGAGACCTACACCGCTGTCGAACACCCGAAAGGCGAGTTCGGCGTTTACATCATTTCAGACGGCGCAAACAAACCCTACCGCCTGAAAATCCGCGCACCCGGCTTCGCCCATCTGCAAGGCATGGACGAAATGGCAAAAGGCCACATGCTCGCCGACGTTGTTGCCATCATCGGTACGCAGGACATCGTATTCGGGGAGGTTGACCGATAATGTTATCCGCAGAATCCTTAAAACAAATCGACATCGAGTTGGCAAAATATCCCGCCGACCAACGCCGTTCCGCCATCATGGGCGCGTTGCGTATCGCCCAAACCGAAAAAGGCTGGCTCGCCCCCGAAACCATCGCCTTTGTTGCCGACTACATCGGCATCACGCCGGCGCAGGCATACGAAGTCGCCACTTTCTACAATATGTACGACCTCGAGCCGGTCGGCAAATACAAACTGACCGTCTGCACCAACCTTCCCTGCGCCCTGCGCGGCGGCATGGATACCGGCGAATACCTGAAGAAAAAACTCGGTATCGGCTACGGCGAAACCACGCCCGACGGCAAATTTACCCTCGTTGAAGGCGAATGCATGGGCGCATGCGGCGACGCTCCGGTCATGCTGGTTAACAACCACAGCATGTGCAGCTTTATGACTGAAGAAGCGATTGAGAGGAAACTTGCGGAACTGGAGTAGGTCGCGGGTTTACTTGAAAAATAAATTTAATTTTGAATAAATGGAAGAAAGCTATGCAATTAGATAAAGAGAAATTTGATTGCTTGTATCGTTATTTAATTTTAGTGGCACAGAACAAGCGTGTCGTAATGTACCACGAATTAGAAAGTGTGTTCCGATTAAGTCATAAATTAGTTGGTTTGTATGCTGGTGCAATTGGTGATTTTTGTTTAGAGCAAAATTTACCTTTGTTAAACTCCCTAATTGTTAGTGCACAGGAATGTCAGCCTTCCGACGGGTTTGCTAACTATTTAGAAAAAAGTGGAATGGATAGTTGGGGAGATTGTCTTGTTAAATGTTGGCAAGAATATCACGTTACTACTACACAAGTACAAAAACGTGGAAATTATCAGGGTATTACAGATTTAATTGATGATTCAAAAGTTTTAAGTTCTATCTTTACTAAATAAAATAAATTCATAGCAAAGTAAGTCGGATCTAGACTCAACAAATATGTTTTCAGGTCGTCTGAAACAGCGGCCGCAACCGATACGAAAACGAACAGGCACACCAAAAATGGCTATTTACCAATCAGGCGTGATTTTTGACCAAGTGGATACCGCCAATCCCGACTGCTGGACATTGGACGAATACGTCAAACGCGGCGGTTACAGCGCGCTGCGTAGAATCCTGTCCGAAAACATCTCGCAAACCGACGTGATTGACGAAGTCAAAACCTCCGGTCTTCGCGGGCGCGGCGGTGCGGGCTTCCCGACCGGTTTGAAATGGAGCTTTATGCCCCGTTCCTTCCCCGGCGAAAAATACGTCGTCTGCAACACCGACGAAGGCGAACCGGGTACGTTCAAAGACCGCGACATCATCATGTTCAACCCCCATGCCCTGATTGAAGGCATGATTATCGCCGGTTACGCGATGGGTGCGAAAGCGGGCTATAACTACATTCACGGAGAAATTTTCGAAGGCTACCAACGCTTTGAAGCCGCTTTGGAGCAGGCGCGCGCCGCAGGCTTTTTGGGTAAAAATATTTTGGGTTCGGACTTTGAATTCGAACTCTTCGCCCACCACGGCTACGGCGCATACATTTGCGGCGAAGAGACCGCATTGCTCGAGTCGCTGGAAGGCAAAAAAGGCCAGCCGCGCTTCAAACCGCCGTTTCCCGCTTCGTTCGGCCTGTACGGCAAACCGACCACCATCAACAATACCGAAACCTTCGCCTCCGTACCGTTTATCGTCCGCGACGGCGGTCAGACGTTTGCCGACAAAGGCATTCCGAATGCAGGCGGTACTAAATTGTTCTGTATTTCCGGTCATGTCGAGCGTCCGGGCAACTATGAAGTGCCGTTAGGCACACCGTTTGCCGAAATCCTGAAAATGGCGGGCGGTATGCGCGGCGGTAAAAAACTTAAAGCCGTTATTCCCGGCGGTTCGTCTGCGCCAGTTTTGCCTGCCGATATCATGATGCAGACCAATATGGACTATGACTCGATTTCCAAAGCCGGCTCCATGCTCGGTTCCGGCGCGATTATCGTGATGGACGAAGACGTGTGCATGGTCAAAGCCCTCGAACGCTTAAGCTACTTCTACTACGACGAGTCTTGCGGCCAATGTACGCCTTGCCGAGAAGGTACGGGCTGGCTCTACCGCATTGTCCACCGCATCGTAGAAGGCAAAGGCCGCATGGAAGACTTGGATTTGTTGGATTCCGTCGGCAACCAAATGGCAGGCCGCACCATCTGCGCCCTCGCCGACGCCGCCGTTTTCCCCGTCCGCAGCTTTACCAAGCATTTCCGCGATGAGTTTGTGCATTACATTGAACACGGCGGACCGATGAAGCCGAATAAGTGGTGTTGAGGTTTCAGACGATCTGAGTATCGGTGTGTTTGGGATTCACCAACGACTTGATTCCCTCTCCCGCTCGCGGGGGAGGGTTAGGGTGGGGGTGGTGCTTGGAATATTTTGAAACAGATTTTTATACGGGCAAGATTCAGACGGCCTCCGTATAGGTCGTCTGAAAAAGATTGAGGCCAACCCGGCTATGCGGTACAGCACAAGAAATACGGCATTAAAACAGAATGTCCGTAATCTGAAGCAGAATATGACTTTGGCCGAGCAGAAATTGTGGTATTACTTGCGCAGCAAACGGTTGAACGGAATAAAATTCCGACGCCAACTGACAATAGGCGGATACATCGTCGATTTTGTCAGTATGGAGCATCGTTTAATTATTGAATTGGACGGTGGACAACATTCGGAACAGATTGAGTATGACGAGCGGCGGACGGCGTTTTTGAATGCTCAAGGTTATCGGGTGTTGCGATTTTGGAATAATGAAGTTTTGCAGCAAACCGAAGCAGTACTAGAAAAGATTATCGAAATGTGCGGTGAGAAATAAGACGGCTGTAACGTTGCAAAGCTACCTCCATCCTAGCCTTCCCCCGCCGGACGGGGAAGGGACAGACGGTAGCAGATTTGAATGTTTCGGGTTGATTCCTGAAATAAAGCAAATATAAACATGATATTGAAAGACATTGCGGCGGAATCTGTTACTTTATGTTCTGACAGAAACCTGTTTCCTCTCCCGTACGGAGGAAGAGGGTGGTGGATGGGTTGTACAGAATTTGGATTTTTAAAATTTAAGAAATCCCTCCTAAAAATAAACAAGCAATAAACTTATACTTTAAAAGGCCGTCTGAAACCCATTTTTTTCAGATGACCTCCATAAAAGATTATTTATCAAATACCCGTAACTAGGAACGAACCATGTTACAAATCGAAATCGACGGCAAACAGGTATCTGTGGAGCAGGGCGCGACGGTGATTGAAGCCGCGCACAAGCTCGGTACTTATATCCCGCATTTCTGTTACCACAAAAAACTTTCCATCGCCGCCAACTGCCGTATGTGTTTGGTGGACGTGGAAAAAGCCCCCAAACCGCTGCCCGCCTGCGCCACGCCGGTAACGGACGGCATGATTGTGCGTACGCATTCGGCAAAAGCCCGCGAAGCGCAGGAAGGCGTGATGGAGTTCCTGCTCATCAACCATCCGCTCGACTGTCCGACCTGCGACCAAGGCGGCGAATGCCAGTTGCAGGATTTGGCGGTGGGCTACGGCAAAACCACCAGCCGCTATACCGAAGAAAAACGTTCCGTCGTCGGCAAAGACATGGGGCCTTTGGTTTCCGCCGAGGAAATGAGCCGCTGCATCCACTGCACCCGCTGCGTACGTTTCACCGAAGAAATCGCCGGTTTGCAGGAAATTGCGATGGCGAATCGCGGCGAACACTCCGAAATCATGCCCTTTATCGGCAAAGCGGTGGAAACCGAGTTGTCGGGCAACGTCATCGATTTGTGCCCCGTCGGCGCGCTGACCAGCAAACCGTTCCGTTTCAACGCGCGTACTTGGGAATTGAACCGCCGCAAATCCGTTTCCGCCCATGACGCTTTGGGCAGCAACTTGATTGTGCAAACCAAAGACCATACCGTCCGCCGCGTATTGCCGTTGGAAAACGAAGCCATCAACGAATGCTGGCTGTCCGACCGCGACCGTTTCGCCTATGAAGGTCTGTATCACGAAAGTCGTCTGAAAAACCCGAAAATCAAACAGGGCGGCGAGTGGATGGACGTGGATTGGAAAACCGCGTTGGAATATGTCCGCAGCGCGATTGAATGTATCGCCAAAGACGGCAACCAAAACCAAGTCGGCATTTGGGCGAACCCGATGAATACGGTTGAAGAGCTGTATTTGGCGAAGAAATTTGCCGACGGTTTGGGTGTTAAAAACTTCGCCACCCGCCTGCGCCAACAGGACAAACGTCTTTCAGACGACCTCAATGGTGCGCAATGGTTGGGACAAAGCATCGAATCGCTGGCGGACAACGAAGCCGTACTGGTGGTCGGTGCGAACCTGCGCAAAGAACAGCCGCTTCTGACCGCCCGCCTGCGCCGTGCCGCCAAAGAGCGCATGGCCTTGAGCGTGTTGGCAAGCAGCAAGGAAGAATTGTTGATGCCGCTTCTGTCTCAGGAAGCGGTGCATCCCGACGAGTGGGCAGGTCGTCTGAAAAACCTGTCTGCCGATGCGGAACACGCGATTACCGCGAGCCTGAAAAACGCTGAAAAAGCAGCGGTGATTTTGGGCGCGGAAGTGCAAAACCATCCCGATTACGCCGCGATTTATGCAGCCGCGCAAGAGCTGGCGGACGCGACCGGTGCGGTGTTGGGCATTCTGCCGCAGGCTGCCAACAGCGTCGGCGCAGATGTCTTGGGCGTGAACTCCGGCGAGAGCGTTGCCGAAATGGCAAATGCGCCGAAACAGGCAGTTTTGCTGCTAAACGTCGAGCCGGAAATCGATACGGCAGACGGCTCAAAAGCCGTAGCCGCGTTGAAACAGGCGAAAAGCGTGATGGCGTTTACGCCGTTTGTCAGCGAAACGCTGTTGGACGTGTGCGACGTATTGCTGCCGATTGCGCCGTTTACCGAAACCTCGGGCAGCTTCATCAATATGGAAGGCCTTCTGCAATCCTTCCACGGTGTCGTTCAAGGTTTCGGCGATTCGCGTCCGCTGTGGAAAGTGTTGCGCGTATTGGGCAACCTGTTTGACCTGCAAGGCTTTGAATACCACGATACCGCCGCGATTCTGAAAGACGCGCTGGACGCGGAAAGCCTGCCGTCCAAACTGAACAACCGCGCCGCTTCGGCTCAAAAAGATTTTCAGACGACCTCAAGCCGCCTCGTGCGCGTGGGCGGAGTCGGTATTTATCACACCGATGCCATCGTGCGCCGTTCCGCGCCGCTGCAAGCGACCAGCCATGCCGCCGTGCCTGCCGCGCGTGTGAATCCGAACACTTTGGTGCGCTTAGGCTTGCAAGACGGACAAACCGCTGTCGCCAAACAAAACGGCGCAGGCGTGTCCGTGATGGTCAAAGCCGATGCCGGACTGCCTGAAAACGTGGTGCATCTGCCGCTGCATACCGAAAATGCCGCGCTGGGTGCGTTGATGGACACTATTGAACTGGCGGGAGCTTGATTATGCAGGAATGGTTCCAAAACCTCTTTGCCGCAACGCTCGGTCTGGGCGATTTGGGCATCACCGTGGGCTTGGTGGTATCCGTCATCGTCAAAATTGTGATTATCCTGATTCCGCTGATTCTGACCGTCGCCTACCTGACTTATTTCGAACGTAAAGTCATCGGCTTCATGCAGCTTCGCGTCGGCCCGAACGTAACCGGCCCGTGGGGTCTGATTCAGCCGTTTGCCGACGTGTTCAAACTCTTGTTTAAAGAAGTTACCCGTCCGAAGCTGTCAAACAAAGCCCTGTTCTACATCGGCCCGATTATGTCGCTCGCCCCGTCTTTCGCGGCGTGGGCGGTGATTCCGTTCAACGAAGAATGGGTGCTGACCAATATCAATATCGGCCTTTTGTATATCCTGATGATTACCTCGCTGTCGGTTTACGGCGTGATCATCGCGGGCTGGGCTTCCAACTCCAAATATTCGTTCTTGGGCGCAATGCGTGCTTCCGCGCAAAGCATTTCCTACGAAATTGCCATGAGTGCCGCGCTGGTGTGCGTCGTGATGGTGTCGGGCAGTATGAACTTCTCCGACATCGTCGCTGCACAGGCAAAAGGCATCGCGGGCGGTTCCGTATTCTCGTGGAACTGGCTGCCGCTCTTCCCAATCTTCATCGTCTATCTGATTTCCGCCGTTGCCGAAACCAACCGCGCACCGTTTGACGTGGCAGAGGGCGAGTCCGAAATCGTTGCCGGTCACCACGTCGAATATTCCGGCTTCGCGTTCGCGCTGTTTTTCCTTGCCGAATACATTTTCATGATTCTGATTGCCGCGCTGACCTCGCTGATGTTCCTCGGCGGCTGGCTGTCCCCGTTCCCGCAAAGCTGGGGCATTGTCGGCACGCCTTCCGCATTTTGGATGTTCGTGAAAATGGCGGCGGTGCTGTACTGGTATCTGTGGATACGCGCCACCTTCCCGCGCTACCGCTACGACCAAATCATGCGCTTGGGCTGGAAAGTGCTGATTCCCATCGGCTTTGCCTATATCGTGATTTTGGGTGTGTGGATGATTTCGCCGCTGAATTTGTGGAAATAAGTTTCAGACGACGTATCAAGGTCGTCTGAAAACGCAGTTTTGAATATTTAACGGAATCCCTGTTTTGAGGGAACAGAATATGGCTAATTTAGTAAAAACTTTCTTGCTCGGCGAACTGGTCAAAGGCATGGGCGTAACGCTCAAAAACTTTTTCGCCCGCAAAGACACGATTTATTTCCCCGAAGAGAAAACGCCGCAATCTGTGCGTTTCCGCGGCCTGCACGCGCAGCGGCGGTATCCGAACGGTGAGGAACGCTGCATCGCGTGTAAATTGTGCGAGGCGGTGTGTCCGGCAATGGCGATCAACATCGAATCTGAAGAACGCGAAGACGGCACGCGCCGCACCAAGCGTTACGACATCGACCTGACCAAGTGCATCTTCTGCGGCTTCTGCGAAGAAGCCTGTCCGACCGATGCGATTGTGGAAACCCATATTTTTGAATATCACGGCGAGAAAAAAGGCGACTTGCACATGACCAAGCCGATCCTCTTGGCAATCGGCGACAAATACGAAGCCGAAATCGCCAAGCGCAAAGCCGCCGACGCGCCGTACCGTTAAGGAGCAGACGAATGACTTTTTCCGCGATTCTGTTCTATATCCTTGCCGCCATCGTCCTATACGGCGCGCTGCGTACCGTTACCGCGAAAAACCCTGTCCATGCTGCTTTGCATTTGGTGCTGACCTTCTGCGTGAGCGCGATGATTTGGATGCTGATGCAGGCGGAGTTTTTGGGCGTTACGCTGGTGGTCGTGTATGTCGGCGCTGTGATGGTGCTGTTCCTGTTCGTCGTGATGATGCTGAACATTGACATTGAGGAAATGCGCGCCGGTTTCTGGCGGCATGCGCCTGTTGCCGGCGTTGTCGGCACATTGTTGGCGGTTGCGCTGATTCTGATTCTGGTCAATCCGAAAACCGACCTTGCCGCGTTTGGTTTGATGAAAGACATTCCTGCGGATTACAACAACATCCGCGATTTGGGCAGCCGTATTTATACCGATTATCTGCTGCCGTTTGAGCTGGCGGCGGTATTGCTGCTGTTGGGTATGGTGGCGGCGATTGCGCTGGTTCATCGCAAAACCACCAATCCAAAACGCATGGATCCTGCCGACCAAGTTAAAGTACGCGCCGACCAAGGCCGTATGCGCTTGGTGAAAATGGAAGCTGTGAAACCGCAAACCGAATCTCTCGAAGAAAACGAAGTTTCAGACGACCTCAAGCCGAAAGAGGAGGGCAAAGCATGATTACCTTGACGCATTATTTGGTATTGGGCGCGCTTCTGTTCGGTATCAGCGCGATGGGCATCTTTATGAACCGCAAAAATGTGCTGGTCTTGCTGATGTCCATCGAGCTGATGCTTTTGGCGGTGAACTTCAACTTTATCGCCTTCTCGCAGCATCTGGGCGATATCGCCGGACAGATTTTCGTATTCTTCGTACTGACCGTCGCCGCTGCCGAATCCGCCATCGGTTTGGCAATTATGGTGCTGGTGTACCGCAACCGACAAACGATTAATGTTGCCGATTTGGATGATTTGAAAGGGTAGAGCGGATGCCGTCTGAACAAACCGATCAAGTGAATATCGAGCAATGGGTGTTTAAGCCGCGTTCGCTTTTAGTTTTGTGTTGGCTTGTTATTCCGTTTTTCTTGTCGGTTTGGCTGGTGTGGTTTGCGTTCGCATGGGCGGGGCGGTTGGGCTGGCTGTTTGGCTTATTGTCGGTTTTGTGTGCGGGTATCGGGATTGCCGGATGGAAGATGTGGCAAAATTCGCGCCGCAATACGGGCAGAGATCGGGAATTCATACGTTTGGACGAAGACGGTTTGTCTTATTGCATACACGGCTGTGGGGCGGGTAAGGTGAAATACGCATGGATACGCTCTGTGTATCAAGTTCATACAAGGGGCTGTCAAGGCATTGCGGTGGAATACCGTAGACCTGAAACAGGCGTGTTTTTGGATACAATAATGCTGACTGACCTTGACCGCTTGGACTTAGGCGGGAACGGTTTCAAATTGGTAGATCCCCACGACATCATCACTAAAGCGATTAGGGCGCGTTGCCAAGACAGGCAGCTTTATCGGATTTGAATGCTGTCGCACGGTTTGGCTGAAAATCCGAAGCCTGTAAGGAAAAAATTTAAGGTTGGACAACCTGCCTTATGGCGTGAGGTCGTCTGAAAACCAAGACAAAGTAGATTGGTCGGATTAGGGAATCCGACCGACAAAACAAACATAGATTTTTAAATCAAAAAGGTTCATCCAAAATGAACGACATGACTTTATATCTCATCATTGCCCTCGTGCCTTTGGCAGGCTCGCTGATTGCGGGTTTGTTCGGCAATAAAATCGGACGTGCCGGCGCGCATACGGTTACGATACTCGGTGTGGCTGTGTCTGCCGTGTTGTCGGCTTATGTGCTGTGGGGCTTTATCGACGGCAGCCGCGCCAAGTTTGACGAGAATGTCTATACCTGGCTGACAATGGGCGGCTTGGATTTCTCCGTCGGCTTCTTGGTCGATACGATGACGGCGATGATGATGGTCGTGGTAACGGGCGTGTCGTTGATGGTGCATATCTACACCATCGGCTATATGCACGATGAAAAAGTCGGCTACCAACGCTTCTTCAGCTATATTTCTTTGTTTACATTCAGCATGTTGATGCTGATTATGAGCAACAACTTCATCCAGCTCTTCTTCGGTTGGGAAGCGGTGGGCTTGGTGTCGTATCTCTTAATCGGTTTCTATTTCAAACGTCCGAGTGCGATTTTTGCCAATCTGAAAGCCTTTTTGATCAACCGCGTCGGCGACTTCGGCTTTTTGCTCGGTATCGGCTTGGTGCTTGCCTATTTCGGCGGTAGCTTGCGTTATCAGGACGTATTCGCCTATCTGCCCAACGTACAAAATGCCACCATCCAGCTTTTCCCCGGTGTGGAATGGTCTTTGATTACCGTAACTTGTCTGCTCTTGTTTGTGGGCGCGATGGGTAAATCGGCACAATTCCCGCTGCATGTCTGGCTGCCCGATTCGATGGAAGGCCCGACCCCGATTTCCGCATTGATTCACGCGGCGACGATGGTTACGGCGGGTCTGTTCATGGTGTCGCGCATGTCGCCGATTTACGAAATGAGCAGCACCGCGCTGTCGGTGATTATGGTGATTGGCGCGATTACCGCCCTGTTTATGGGCTTCTTGGGCGTGATTCAAAACGACATCAAGCGCGTGGTTGCGTATTCCACCCTGTCGCAACTGGGCTACATGACTGTGGCTCTGGGCGCGTCCGCCTATTCCGTGGCGATGTTCCACGTCATGACCCACGCCTTCTTTAAAGCCTTGCTGTTCTTGGCGGCAGGTAGCGCCATTATCGGTATGCACCACGACCAAGACATGCGCCATATGGGCAATCTGAAAAAATACATGCCGATTACTTGGCTGACCATGCTGATCGGTAACTTGTCGTTGATCGGTACGCCGTTCTTCTCCGGCTTCTACTCCAAAGATTCGATTATCGAAGCAGCGAAATACAGCACCCTGCCGGGCAGCGGATTTGCTTATTTCGCCGTTCTAGCCAGTGTGTTCGTTACCGCGTTTTATGCGTTCCGCCAATACTTTATGGTGTTCCACGGCGAAGAAAAATGGCGCAGCCTGCCCGAACACCATTCAGACGACCATGGTGAAGAACATCACGGCTTGGGCAAAAACGACAATCCGCACGAAAGCCCGCTGGTCGTTACCCTGCCGCTGATTCTGCTTGCCATTCCGTCCGTCATCATCGGCTACATCGCCATCGAACCCATGCTCTACGGCGATTTCTTCAAAGACGTGATTTTCGTCA
Organism: Neisseria flava; assembly: GCF_982712965.1. NCBI lineage: Bacteria > Pseudomonadati > Pseudomonadota > Betaproteobacteria > Neisseriales > Neisseriaceae > Neisseria > Neisseria flava. The sequence goes on from NZ_CEXQBZ010000113.1 coordinate 62,022, forward strand.
ACGCCGATGCGCATCCGACCATGCACATCATGAAAGAAGAGTTCCACGGCGCATTGGCGATGGTGTCGCACAGCCTGCATTCGCCCGTCCTCTATCTCGCTATCGCAGGCGTATTGAGCGCATGGCTTTTGTACGTCAAACTGCCGCACCTGCCCGCCAAAATTGCGCAGGCGTTCCGTCCGGTTTACGTTTTGTTTGAAAACAAATACTACCTCGACGCCCTGTATTTCAACGTCTTCGCCAAAGGCACGCGCGCATTGGGCAACTTCTTCTGGAAAGTCGGCGATACCGCCATTATCGACAACGGCATCGTCAACGGTTCCGCCAAACTGGTCGGCGCGATTGCTGCTCAGATACGCAAAGTCCAAACCGGCTTTATCTACACCTACGCCGCCGCTATGGTGTTCGGCGTATTGGTATTGCTCGGCATGACCTTCTGGGGATTGTTCAGATAAAGGCGGATTTTCAGACGACCTGTCCGTAGTCAGTTTAGAGGTCGTCTGAAAAAGAACCATTCAAGTTGTAGGTCGGATACTTGTATCCGACATGAAAAAGAAAATAGTACAGCGTGTCGGATTCGAGAATCCGACTTACGGCATATCGGGATTGTGCAGGTAAAGATGAGATTTTCAGACGACGTTTAGGTCGTCTGAAAAAAGAAACTTCAGAAACAATGTCAAACACACAAACCATCCGCTCTGCCGACTTCACCGCTTCCCGCGCATGGGGCGCACTCGACATCGCCAATATGAACGGCACCACCGTGCGCCTGCACTGGACGGACCAGCCCTACAAATGGCACGTCAACGACGGCGAGGAAGTGTTTGCCGTGATGGACGGCGAAGTCGATATGCACTACCGAGAAAACGGTGAAGAACACATCGTTCGGTTGAAAAGCGGTGACATCTTCTACGCAGGAATCGGCACGGAACACGTCGCCCATCCGTGCGGCGAAGCGCGGATTTTGGTGATTGAGAAAGAAGGCAGTGTTTGAGGTCGTCTGAAAAGAAGGTTTCAGGCGGCAATGGATTAGAGTTTCAGACGACATCTGACATTTCAGATAATCAGGCCGTCTGAAAAATAGAAGGGCAGATAATATGGATAAACGGCTGTTTGACGGTACGGTTCGTTTTGAGCATGTAACCGGTGTCGGCACGATGCAGGTAGATTTTCAGCCCAATCAGCGTGTTTATACGATGATTGGCGAGAATGGTGTAGGTAAGACTAAACTGTTGGAATGTTTGTTTGCGATATTGTTGTTCACCAGTGCGGCTGCACAACAAGTTGTTTCTTGGATAACTCCGGCATCCATTCCTTTTAAAAAAGTTGTTACTCCTATCGGAGAGATGGGGTTTAGTCTCGAATCTATTGGAAAAGAACGCCCAAAACGTCTTCCAAAAGATAATGATGTGATATTTGGTACTTATGATGTAAATCTTCAATGGGAAAAAAGACCCTTTTTAGAGTTGTGGCACTCTTTGCCCATAGTTTATTTAGCTGCACAAAATCGGGGAGGTGTTGAAAATAAGGATGGTGCGATTAAACAAATAGGTAATTTTCAGCAACGTTCAAAGGGATATTTAGAACGGTTGTTTTCGGTTTTTTATCATAAGGTTGAAGATATTAAATCCCTGAATATGGATACCAACTTAGAAGAGTGGATTATTCAGCGGGCACAATCCGCCAATCCGTATCAGTCGAAAGAAGACAACCGTAAAATTGAAATCGATACTTTGCTGTCCTTGCTCAATAAAATCGACAACCGCATAGACCCCGAATTTTTGGAAATTTCAGGCAATAACCGTGTTTTTATCAAAATAGAAAACCAAAAGCGCGAACTTTCTGATTTATCCAGCGGTTTTACTTCTCTTTTGAAGATTATCCAATCTATTGTCGCGGGATACAGTTACTTTACCAACGAGCAGCAAATTGCCCATGTGCGCGGCGTGGTGCTGATTGATGAGATAGAAAGCCATTTGCACAACGAATGGCAGATCAAAATCGTGCCGCTGCTGAAAAAATTGTTTTCGAACACAACGTTTTTCATTACCACGCATTCGTCTTTGGTCATCAGTCAGTTGGAGCAGGGAGAAGCCTACCGTTTGGTACGTAGCAAGGAGGACGGTGTGGTCTATGGCAAGATGATTGACTATCCAAGTAATGCTTCTTTTGTGGATTTGCTCAACGAAGCATTCGGCGTGGATTTGAATAAGAAGAAGATAGAACGCGTCCAAGAACGTGATCAAGAACAGGCAAAAAAAGCCTTATTGGAATTGGTACGTCAGGAATTGGGCGGATTAGAGGATAAATAATGACGGTTTATCTTTTAGATACCAATTACTTGGTTTATTTGGCGGATGATGACAGTGACGAAGAAAAGCGGAAAGCCGTATTGAGCGATATGGCGAAAAAGTTGCAACAGGATGACAACCGTTTTGTGATTACCCCGCTTATCCGTTATGAAGTTTTGCGCGGTGTGGATTGGGGGAAATCTGAGAAATTGTCTCGATTGACCGGTGTTTTGGCACAGTTTGAATCTTTGGACATTACACAGAATGTTTCTGATTTGGCAAGTAATCTGTACCGCTTTGATAAGTTTGAAGCCGAACGTGATAATACGCCGAAGAATTTAGAAAAACGTAAATTCGATATGTTTCATTATGCGACTGCCAGTGTGAATAATTTAGAAATCTTATCCCACGATACCGATGTTAATAAGATCAAATATTTACATGAAAGAATGAGGCTGGAAGATTCGGCAAAATTAGCTTGAGACAAATAGCAGAAGCCTGAACAAACCTTTTTCAGACGACCTCTTAAAACGCCGTCTGAAAAACCAACCCACACAACTATATTTTTATTTTAACCACAGGTTAACCACTATGTTTTCCAACTACCTACTCAGCTTGGCAATATGGATACCCATCGCTGCGGGCGTGCTGGTTTTGGCGACGGGGCCGGACAGCCGTGCGCCGCTTGCCCGCGTGCTCGCTTTAATCGGTGCGCTTGCCGGTTTCTTGGTAACGCTGCCCTTGTTTACGGGTTTCGACCGTTTGAGCGGCGGTTATCAGTTTACCGAGTTCCACGAGTGGATTCCGCTTTTGCGGATCAACTACTCGCTGGGTGTGGACGGTATTTCGGTGCTGTTTGTCATTCTGAACGCGTTTATCACGCTGATGGTGGTGCTGGCGGGTTGGGAAGTGATTCAGAAGCGTCCGGCGCAGTATATGGCGGCGTTTTTAATCATGTCGGGCCTGATTAACGGCGCGTTTGCGGCGCGGGATGCCCTGCTGTTTTATGTGTTCTTCGAGGGCATGCTGATTCCGCTGTACCTGATTATCGGCGTGTGGGGCGGTCCGCGCCGCGTGTATGCGTCGGTGAAGCTGTTTCTCTATACGTTGATGGGGTCGTTGCTGATGCTGGTGGCGATTGTGTACCTGTCTTACCAGGCGGGCGGCTTTTCGATTGAGGATTTCCAAAACATCAAACAGATTCCGCTGGGCGTGCAACAGCTTTTGTTTGTGGCGTTTTTCCTGTCGTTTGCGGTGAAAGTGCCGATGTTCCCCGTGCACACTTGGCTGCCGGATGCCCACGTTGAGGCGCCGACCGGCGGTTCGATGGTGTTGGCGGCGATTACGCTGAAATTGGGCGCATACGGCTTTTTGCGCTTCATCCTGCCGATTCTGCCCGATGCGTCGCGCTATTTCGCGCCGGTCATCATCGTGTTGAGCCTGATTGCGGTGGTGTATATCGGCATGGTTGCGCTGGTGCAGACCGATATGAAAAAACTGGTGGCGTATTCGTCCATCAGCCATATGGGTTTCGTTACCTTGGGAATGTTCTTGTTCATTAACGGGCAGTTGAACGACTGGGCATTGAAAGGCGCGGTCATTCAGATGATTTCGCACGGTTTCGTGTCGGCGGCGATGTTTATGTGCATCGGCGTGATGTACGACCGCCTGCACACGCGCAATATCGCCGATTACGGCGGCGTGGTGAACGTGATGCCCAAGTTTGCGGCGTTTATGATGCTGTTTGCGATGGCAAACGCGGGGCTGCCGGCGACTTCGGGCTTCGTGGGCGAGTTTATGGTGATTATGGGCGCGGTCAAAGTGAATTTCTGGGTAGGCGCGCTGGCGGCACTGACGCTGATTTACGGTGCGTCTTACACGCTGTGGATGTATAAGCGCGTGATTTTCGGTGCGGTCGGCAATCCGCACGTTGCCGATATGAAAGACATCAACTGCCGCGAATTTGCGATTCTGGCGATTTTGGCGGTTGCGGTATTGGGTATGGGCCTGTATCCGCAGGCGTTTATCGAAGTGGTGCATCAGGCGGCAAACGATTTGATTGCCCATGTGGCGCAAAGCAAGATTTGAGGTGTGCGAATGAACTTGATTGATTTGAACTTAATGCCTGCCATGCCCGAAATCGTGCTGTTTGCGCTGCTGATTGCCGTATTGCTGGCAGATTTGTGGATTAGCGATAAAAACCGCTATCTGACCCATTTGATGAGTTTGGGAACCGTTATTATCGTGGCGGTTACGCAGCTGGCGGTGTGGGAGCAGGGCAGTACGTTGGCGTTTCACGGGATGTATATCGCCGACGGTATGTCGCGCCTGTCCAAGCTGGTGTTGTACGGGCTGACCTTCGGGCTGTTTATTTACAGCAAGCCCTATAATCAGGCGCGCGGTATTTTTAAAGGCGAGTTTTATACTTTATCGCTGTTTGCCCTGTTAGGCATGAGCGTGATGGTGAGCGCGGCGCATTTCCTGACCGCCTATATCGGTTTGGAACTTTTGTCGCTGTCGCTTTATGCCATGATTGCGTTGCGCCGCGATTCCGGCCGCTCCGCCGAGGCCGCACTCAAATATTTCGTCTTGGGCGCGCTGGCTTCCGGTCTGTTGCTCTACGGTATTTCGATGGTGTACGGCGCGACGGGTTCGCTGGAATTCGCCACTGTTTTGGCGTCGTCGTACAGCGAGCTTGCCAACGAATGGCTGTTGAAACTGGGGCTGGTGTTTATCGTTGTGGCGGTAGCGTTCAAACTGGGCGCGGTGCCGTTTCATATGTGGGTGCCCGACGTGTACCACGGCGCGCCGACATCCGTCGCCGCGTTTGTCGGTACGGCGCCGAAAATTGCCGCCGTCGTCTTTGCCTTCCGCATCTTGGTTACCGGTTTGGGAACGGTGCATCACGACTGGTCGCAGATGTTCGCCGTGTTGGCAGTGGCATCGCTGTTGATCGGTAACCTTGCCGCCATCATGCAGGCCAACATCAAACGTATGCTTGCCTATTCCACCATATCGCATATGGGTTTCATCCTGCTGGCGTTTATGGCGGGGGCGGTCGGTTTCGCGGCGGGTTTGTATTACGCCATTACTTATGCGCTGATGGCGGCGGTCGGTTTCGGCGTATTGATGGTATTGTCCACCGACAATATCGAGTGTGAAGAAATCAAAGATTTGGCAGGTTTGAACCAACGCCATGCCTGGTTTGCCTTCCTGATGCTGCTGGCGATGTTCTCGATGGCGGGTATTCCGCCGCTGATGGGCTTTTACGCCAAATTCGGCGTGATTAAGGCTTTGTTGAGCGCATCGACCGCCCAAAACGCCGCCATGGCGGGCAGTACATACATCGTACTTGCCGTGTTCGCCGTAGTGATGTCGTTAATCGGCGCGTTCTACTACCTGCGCGTAGTCAAGGTCATGTATTTCGACGAATCTGCCCATGACCAGCCCGTTGGCAGCAACTATGTCGCCAAATTCTTCCTAAGCGTCAACGCGTTCCTGCTGATTTTGTGGGGCATCATGCCACAAACGGTGATTGACTGGTGCGCTAGGGCTTTGGAAAACACCTTGTAAAGTGATGAACCGAAACGGCAGCCGTGTCAGAGGCTGCCGTTTTTGTTAAGATACGCAGCTCAAGATTGTTTTTTCAGACGGCCTTTTGAATCAAAAAGGCCGTCTGAAAACAGAAAGACACACCATCATGACCGCATCCATGTACATCCTTTTGGTATTGGCACTCATCTTCGCCAACGCCCCCTTCGTTACCACCAAATTTTTCGGTGTATTCCAGCTCAAGCGCAAACATATCGGGCATCACCTCGTCGAATTGGCGGTAGGCTTCATCCTGACCGCCGTCCTCGCCTACATTCTCGAATCCCGCGCCGGCGCGGTTCAGCATCAAGACTGGGAATTTTACGCCACCGTAGTCTGCCTCTACCTGATATTCGCCTTCCCTTGTTTCGTATGGCGTTATTTCTGGCACGCGCGCAACCGCGAATAAGCTTTTCAGACGACCTCCCGCCTATCCCGCCACCCCGAACAAACGAGAAAAACCATGTCCCTGCAAAATCTCTCCAATATCCGCACCCTTGTCGTCAAAGTCGGCTCCAGCCTCGTTACCGCGGGCGGCAAAGGCATAGACCAAGCCGCACTCGACCGCTGGGCGGCGCAAATCGCCGAACTGGGCAAACAAGGCGTGCAAACCGTCCTCGTTTCCAGCGGCGCCATCGCCGAAGGCATCAAACGGCTGGGCTGGAGCAAACGCCCCACCGCCATCAATGAGCTGCAAGCCGCCGCAGCCGTCGGGCAAACCGGCATCGCCCAAGCCTACGAAACCGCGTTCGCACCGCACGGCATCCGCACCGCCCAAGTCCTGCTCACCCACGACGACCTGAGCAACCGCACCCGCTACCTCAACGCCCGCAGCACCCTGCAAACCCTGTTGTCCAAAGGCATCGTTCCCGTCATCAACGAAAACGACACCGTGACCACCGACGAAATCAAGCTCGGCGACAACGACACCCTCGGCGCGCTCGTGACCAACCTCATCGAAGCCGACGCACTCGTCCTTCTGACCGACCAAAAAGGCCTGTACGACAGCGACCCGCGCAAAAATCCGCAAGCCAAACTGATTCCGACCATAGCAGCCGACCATCCCGACCTCGAAAGCATGGCGGGCGGCGCGGGCAGCAGCGTCGGCACAGGCGGCATGTACACCAAAGTAACCGCCGCCAAACGCGCCGCACTCAGCGGAGCCGCCACCGTCGTCGCATGGGGCGGCGAACCCGACGTCCTCGTCCGCCTCAAACAAGGCGAAAGCATAGGCACGCTCTTTACCAGCGCGCACAGCCGCGTCGCCGCCCGCAAACAATGGCTGCTCGGACACGTCCAAACTGCCGGCAGCCTGACCGTCGATAGCGGCGCGGCAAAAGCCCTGACCGAACAGCACGCCAGCCTGCTGCCCGTCGGCTGCATCCGCGCGGACGGACATTTCCACCGCGGCGAACTCGTCGCCATCCTCGATACCGACGGCAAAGAAATCGCCCGCGGCCTCACCAATTACAGCAGCGGCGAAACCGCCAAAATCCTGCAAACCCCGTCCGAGCGCATCGCCGAAAAATTAGGCTACGCCCACGAAGACGAACTCATCCACCGCGACAATATGGCGTCGCATTGGTAGGGAAGGGGAAAAGTAAATATATAAGGTCGTCTGAAACTCAAAAATGCGGTTTCAGACGACCTTTGGTTTGTTTGGGCAGGCAAATTCAGATTGCAGGCCGGATATCCGTATTCGGTGGAGAGATTGAGGTTTTCCCTGCTTCTTCACGACGATGAAATGTCGGCTTTGGAAATTCGATTTGCCGCTTCGAACCCGGTTAAAACGATAGAGGATGAACATTTAGCTAAATGACTTTATTTTCGATACGCAAATTATCGGTTTTCGTCATTCCCGCGCAGGCGGGAATCCATTTTTGAAACTCAGAAACTGTTTTTCAAATCAAGGTTTCTCAAGTTTTAAGATGGATTCACGCCTGCGCGGGAATGACGGAATTTGATGGCATGCCGGATTTAAAGTTAAGTATGTTTGCTATAGCTGCGTTATTCCGAATCCATTTCATCTGTTATCTGCCTAAAGACCGTCTGAAAACCGTCCGCCTTGTCCTCACAAAATTTCTGCTAAAATCAAACGCCTTATCCCTTTCAGACGACATCGCCATGCAAGCACATACATTGGTCTGGTTCCGCCGCAACCTGCGCATACGCGACAACGCCGCATTGTCCGCCGCCGTGAAGCGGGGATTGCCCGTAGCGGGCGTGTGGGTGGCGCAGGGGTCGTCTGAAATCCCCAATCCGCGTCAGGATTGGTTTCATTATCAGGCAGCGGCGGCTTTGCATGGCTCGTTGGCGGCGCGCGGCGTGGCTTTGTATGCGGTGAACCGTGTGGAAGAATTGCCGGCTTTGGCGGCGCGGTTGAACGTTCGTACCGTAATTGCCGACGAAGCCTATACGTCGTCTGAAATCGGGCAAGATAACCGCATTTGGCGGATTTTGGATGAACAAAGCGTTGCGTTCGATCGCGTTAACGACCGTGCCATATTCGCCAAGGCAGACATCATGGGCAGCCACGGTGCGCCTTATACCGACTTCCCGCATTATAAAGAAGCGTGGCTGGCTTTGTTTCGGCAGCGGTTCGGCGGGCGGGATGCGGGAGGCGGACACACTGAAATTTTTCAGACGGCCTCTGTTGAAATGCCGTCATTTCCTGCGTGGAACGGGCAGCAGGATATGGTTTCTGCGCAGCGCGGCGGCGAAGATGAGGCAGGCAAACAATGGCGGCATTTTGAAGAAAATATCGGGTTTTATCCGATTATGAAGGATTTCCCTGCCAGAAAAGGCACCAGCCGCTTGAGCGCGTATCTGAGCGCAGGCTGCATTTCGCCGCGCGTGTTGGCGACTGAAGCCGCAGGGCAGGGTGCAGATGCTTGGTTGGACAACTGGATTCGGCGCGATTTCTATCAGCAGCTTGCTTACCACCGCGCCCGAATCGAGCCTGAATCTGCTGCCGAATCTGCGCCGTTTTCAGACGACCTGACGGAACGCTGGCGGCAGGGGGAAACAGGTTTCCCACTTATCGATGCCGCCATGCGCAGCCTGAAATCGAGCGGCTGGCTGCATCCCGCCCTGCGCTCCCTGACGGCGGAATTTTTGTGCGGCATCCTGCATCAGCCGTCCGAACACGGCATCGTTTGGTTCGCCGCGCAGCAAACCGATTTCGACCCCGCGTTGAACGAAGGCAATTGGCAAACTGCCGCCCGAAATGCCCGCCGACGTTCCATCGATATTATCCAAACCGCCCGCCGGCTTGATCCGGACGGCACATTCGTCCGCCGCCACATCCCTGAATTGGCGCACCTGCCTGTCAACCTCGTCCATACCCCGTGGCTCGCCTCGTCTGAAATTGACGCACACGGCTATCCGCCACCCGTCGTCGCGGCTTAAAGGTCGTCTGAAAGCAGTATTGGGGGTTTCAGACGACCTTGCCTTCCATCCTGTCCGTATTGCCTGATTCCCGTTACAATACCGCCCGATAAACCCAAAAATCTCAACAAGATAGCCCCAATCATGAACGCCTCACAACGCGAACGCTTCGTCAAACGCTGGCTCAATTCCTACGAACGCTACCGCTACCGCCGTCTCATACACGCCGTCCGGCTCGGACTTGCCGTACTGTTTGCCACCCTGCTCGCCAAACTCCTCCACCTCCAACACGGCGAATGGATAGGCATGACCGTGTTCGTCGTACTCGGCATGCTCCAATTTCAAGGCGCGATTTACTCCAAAGCCGTCGAACGCATGCTCGGTACCGTCATCGGTTTGGGCGCAGGCCTGACCCTGTTGTGGCTCAACCAGCACTACTTCCACGGCGGCATTCTCTTTTACCTGACCGTCGGCACCGCCAGCGCAGCCGCAGGTTGGGCGGCGGTCGGCAAAAACGGCTACGTCCCCATGCTTGCCGGACTGACCATGTGCATGCTCATCGGCGACAACAGCAACAACTGGCTCGACAGCGGGCTTATGCGCGCCATGAACGTCCTGATCGGTGCCGCCATCGCCATTGTCGCCGCCAAACTCCTTCCCCTGCGCTCCACGCTCATGTGGCGGTTTATGCTTGCCGACAACCTGACCGAATGCGGCAAAATGATTGCCGAAATCAGCAACGGCAAACGCATGACCCGCGAGCGGCTGGAGCAAAACATGGTCAAAATGCGCCAAATCAACGCCCGCATGGTCAAAAGCCGCAGCCACCTCGCTGCTACATCAGGCGAAAGCCACATCAGCCCCGCCATGATGGAAGCCATGCAGCACGCCCACCGCAAAATCGTCAACACCACCGAGCTGCTCCTCACCACCGCCGCCAAGCTGCAAGCCCCCACCCTCAACGAACACGAAATCCGCCTGCTCGACCGCCATTTCAACCGCCTCCAACGCGACCTGCGCCTGACCGTCCGCCTCATCAAAGGCCACTATGCCCGCCGCATCCGCATCGACACCTCCATCAATCCCGAGCTGGGCAAACTCGCCGCCCGCCTCCATTACGAATGGCAAGGCTTCCTCTGGCTCAGCACCAATATGCGCAACGAAATTTCCGCACTCGTCATCCTCCTGCAACGCAGCCGCCGCAAGTGGCTGGACAAACACGAACTCCAACGCCTGCGCGAACACCTGCGCGAAACCCGCGAAGGCGATTTGGAAGAAGAGGTCGTCTGAAAACGTCCGACTGATGATACAATTTCACCCGAATATCCCACTTGGAACACGGTCATGAGTCTCTACGCCATCGCCCACATCATCCACCTCTATTGCGCCATCGCCTTTGTCGGCGGCGTATTTTTCGAAATGCTGGTTTTGTCCGTCATGCACACCAGCCGCGTCTCGCGCGAATCGCGCCGCGAAGTCGAACGCGCCATGTCCTACCGCGCCGTCCGCGTTATGCCGCCCGTCGTCATTACGCTTTTCATCAGCGGCATCGTCATGGCATTCAACCGCTACCTGCCCTTCTTGAGCGAACCCTTCGCCACCTCACTCGGCACGCTCCTCACCCTCAAAATCCTGTTGGCAGTCAGCGTCCTCGTCCATTTCGCCATCGCCGTCGTCAAAATGGCGCGGCACACCCTGACCGTCGGCTGGTCCAAATACATCCACGCCGTCGTGTTTTCCCATATGCTGTTTATCGTATTTTTCGCCAAAGCTATGTTCTACCTGTCTTGGTAAGCCTGTTTCAGACGACGGCGGATTCGCATTTGAAGTGCAACTTTCCCTAACAGAAAAAGGCCAGTATGCGGTAGCATACGGCCTTTCCTGCA